>NZ_VIRS01000053.1 GCF_006912135.1 Cryptosporangium phraense
AACTCAAAGTAACGCCGCTGCCGTATCTTGGCAGCGGCGTTACTGCTGTATGGGGGCCTGTCGTGCTCTTTAGGCCCCGCAGGAGGGGTCGGCCGGCCACGCCCAGTACGTTGTGAACCGGAGGTGGAGAGTGGCCGACGCAGGCGGGAACGGACGCGGCGACGCACACGGAGACGACCGGCGGCAAGATCGCCAGGGCGCCCGGGACGGTGCGCAGCGCAGCGAACGCGGCACGCGCGGCCAGAACCCCCAGCGCGACGGCCACAGCTCACGAGGCGTCGCTTCCAGCGGGGGATACGGACCACGCGCCGACCGCCCTTCCCGAGGCGAAGGCCGTCCCTCGCGAGGCGGAGACCCCGCGCGGCGCGGCGCAGACCGAGCATCCCGGGGCCGGGACTTCGGCCCGAGCGGTGCAGGTGACTCCCGCGGAGGCAGCTCCCGCGGCGCAGGCGGCTTCCGCAGCGGCGCCGGCTCACCGGGCGGAGACAGGCAGCGCGGCGGGGACGGCCCACGCGCCGGTCGCCCGTACCGCGGCGGAGACGGCCCGCGCAGCGGTCGCCCGGCCGGCGACAGCGACAGCCGCCACCCGGGCGGCCCCCGCGACGACTCACGCAGCGGCGGCTCGTCGGCCGGCCGAGGTCGCCCCAATGGACCCCGCTCCGGAGACGGCGAGTCCCGCACCAGCTCGCCGGGCGGTGGCGCCCGTTCCCCACGTCCCCAAGGCGCGAGCTTCTCCCGAGGCCAACGTCCCCACGGCTTCAGCCGCCCCCGCTCCGAAGAAGGCTCCGGACGCCCTTACCGCGGCGACCGCCCGTCCGGTCCGAACCGCACCGGGGCCCCGTACCGTAACGACCGACCCACCAGCAGCAACCGCCCCGGCGGCGGAGACCGCCCCACCGACACGAACCGCGGCGGGAACTCGTATCGAGGCGACCGACCCGACTCCGGCCCCCGCAGCGACCGCACCTACGGTGGAAGCGGCAGCGACCGCCCGACCGACGCCAACCGCGGTGGAGGCTCCTTCCGCGGCGACCGCTCTCACGGCGACAGCTGTCCCCAGCGCACCGGCGCCCCGTACAGCGGAGGCCCTGGCCGCGCGGACCGGAGTGACCGGTCCTACCGCGGCGACCGCCCGGACCGCTCCGACAGCGGATATCGCAGCACCGGCCCCGGCACGAACCGGGGCGAGCGCCCGGATCGGCCGTTCCGTAGTGACCGCCCCGGAAGCGGCGACCGCCCAGGCAGCGCGGACCGCTCATACCGCGCCGCACGCGACGACTCAGGCCGGGGCGACCGCTCCTACCGCTCCGACAGCGGAGACCGAAACGTCCGCAGCGACCGCAGCAACGACCCCGGCCGCGGCGACTGGACCGGCCGAGGCGAGGGCCAAGGCCGCGCCGATCGCTCGGACAGCGGCGACCAGAACTTCCGCGGAGGCCGCAGCGACTGGGCCGGGCGCGGCGACGACACCGGCCGCAGCGACGGCTCAGGCCGCGAAGACCGCGCCGATCGCGGAGACCGAAACTTCCGCGGAGGCCGAAGCGACTGGGCCGGGCGCGCCGACGACACCGGCCGCGGCGGGCGCCCCGACCGAGCCGGATACAGCGACCGCCCTCAGCGCGGCGACCGCTCCGACGGCCCAGGCCGCGACGACCGATCCGGCGGCCCAGGCCGCGACGACCGATCCGGCGGCCCAGGCCGCGACGACCGATCCGGCGGCCCAGGCCGCGACGACCGATCCGGTGGCCCGGGCCGCGACGACCGATCCGGCGGCCCAGGCCGCGACGACCGGTTTGACGCCCCAGGTCGCGGCGACCGTTCGGGCGGCCCAGGCCGCAGCGACCGCGCCGGTGGTTCCGCGCGCAACGACCGTTCTGGCGGCCCGACACGCAGCGACCGTTTCGGTGGACCAGCCCGCGGCGACGGCCCCGGCCGCGGCGACGGCCTCGGCGCCGGCCGCGGCGACCGGCCGTTCCGGGGCGGGCAGGGCGACCGCGGCCCGCGGCACGGCGGCGGCGACCGGCGTCCCGGGCGTTCGGACGGACGCGGCAGCGATCGGTCGGGAGGCCCGCGGTCGACCCGGCCCGGAGCCGACGGTCCGATCGTGGTCGGTGCCACCGGGCGCACGCGTCCGGTCGGACCGGACATCCCCGCCGACATCGAGGTACGCGACCTCGACCGCGACGTCCGGGCCGAGCTCCGAGCGCTGCCCAAGGGCGCGGCAGACACCGTAGCGAGGCACCTCGTCGCGGCCGGCCGCTTCCTCGACTCCGACCCGGACCGGGCGCTCCAGCACGCCCAGGCCGCCCGCGCCCAGGCCGGACGGATCGCGTCCGTGCGCGAGGCCGTCGGGCTGGCCGCATACCACGCCGGCGAGTGGAAGCTCGCGATCGGCGAACTGCGCGCGTACCGACGCCTGACCGGCTCGGACGTCCACATGGCCGTGATCGCCGACTCCGAGCGCGCGCTCGGACGCCCGGAGAAGGCCATCGAGCTGGCCGCGAGCCCGGAGGCCGCGCAGCTCGACACGGAGACGCGGGTCGAGCTGCTGATCGTCGCGGCCGGTGCGCGTCAGGACGCCGGTGACCTCGACGGGGCGCTGGCGACCCTCGACGTGCCCGAGCTCCGCGGGAACCGGCCGTCGTCGTGGCTCGCCCGTCTGCGGTACGCGTACGCCGAGCTGCTGCTGGCCGCTGGTCGGCCGGACGAGGCTCGGGAGTGGTTCGTCCAGTCCGCTGACGCGGACACCGACGGCGACACCGACGCCGACGAACGAGTCCTGGACCTGGACGGCTTCCTCTTCACCGACGACCCAGACGACGACGCCCCCGACGCAGCTACCAACGACGACGCCGACGAGGCCCCAGAAGCCGCCGCCGCCGACCTCGACGACTACGCCGACGATGACCTCGATGAGGACGCCGACGACCTCGCCGACGACGATCTCGCAGACCACGCCGAAATCGCGGCCACCCCGCTGACCGAAACCCCCGCCCCCGCTGAGTCCGCCGCCGCCGAGTCCGCCGCCGCTCAGGCCGAGGCCGAGGCCGCTGACACCGCCGCCGCGAAACCGGCCCACGCCGCCGCCGCCGATGCGGCCACTGCTTCCGCGGCCGACGACCCAACGGTTGCTCCGGCTACCGGCGACGCTGCCACCCCGCTGGCCGGCGACATTGCGGCTACCTCCACGGCCGGCGCCACGGCTACCTCCACGGCCGACGCCGCGGATGCCGTCACGGCCGGTGCCCCGGATGCCTCCACGGCCGGGAACGACGCTGCCACCCCAAAGCCCGCGGAGACCCTCGCCGCGCAGCCGACCGGCAATGACGAGCCCCGCTCCACGGCGGCCCACGCCACCGACGACACCCCCCGCAGCAGCAACCTCCCCACCGCCAACCGCACCCCCGCCGCCGCGACCGACCCCGCCGCGACCGAGCCCGCCTCCGCCGCGGCGGCTGACTCCGCGGCCGGCCCGAGCGCGGGCGCCCCCGCCCTCGACGACAGCACTCCACAGGCCGCGACGACCGACCCCACCGCGCGAGACGACGACTGGGACGACGACGAGGACATCGCGGAACTCCCCACCGACGAACAACTCGCCGTAGACGAAGCAACCCCCGACGCCGTCTTCAGCGACCGCACCCCCCGCACCAACCCAGAACCCCCCACCACCCCGACCCCCCACTTCGCGGCCCCGACCTTCGCCGCCCCCGACTTCAGCGCCCCCGACCTCGGCGCCCCCGACTTCACCCCGCCAGACTTCTCCGCCGCCACACCCCAACCCCACGACAACCCCAGCGACGCACCCCACGACGCACCCCACGACGCACCCCGCGACGGTTCCGGCGAACACCCCAGCAATACCGACAACCCCTCACCCCCCAACGGGTAACCCCAGGTCAAAAGCAACAACCCCTTCCGGCGACCCCGACCCGGCCGCCAGCGGTCCCTACGACGCGCACTTCGGAGGCTGACCCATGACAGAGACGCCGGAACCCGGCACGCCGACCGGAGAGGCCTACGACTGGTTCCGCCGGGGCGAAGACCTCCTCCGCCAGGGCCACCCGGCCGCCGCGGCGCAGCTCCTCCAGCGCGCGCTGGCGGCCGAGCCCGGCTCCCGTCAGGCCCGCGAGACCCTCGCCCGGGCCTACTTCGACGCCCAGCAGTACGAGGAGGCCCGCGAGCTCTTCGCCGGCATCGTCGCCGACCACCCCTCCGACGACTACGCGCACTTCGGCCTGGGCCTGGCCGCCCTGCGCTCCGGCGACCCGAAGGCCGCCGTCGAGCACCTCTCGCTCGCGGTCGCGATGAAGCCGCACGACCACCACTACGCGACCGCCCTGCGCAACGCCCGCGCGCAGAACCTCGTCGACCCGGTCGGCGGTCCGGCCACGCCGGGCATCACCGACCTCGACGTCCCGCAGCGCTCCGACGAGCTCAACGCCCCGTCGGAGCTCGAGCAACTGCTGCGTGACTACGACCAGAAGCCCGGCGACGACGCGAACGGATCCCGGTGAGCACGAGCCCCCACTGGCTGCCGGGCAGCGACACTCCGCTGACCGCGCGGTACGACGCCGCCCTGTTCGACCTCGATGGCGTCCTCTACACGCAGGAGGAGCCGATCGAGCACGCGCCGGCCGGCGTCACCGCGGCGCGCGAGGCCGGTATGCGGATCGGGTTCGTCACCAACAACGCGTCGCGTCGCGCGCCCGTCGTCGTCGAACTGCTGGCGAAGGTCGGCATCGACGCGGCCGAGGACGAGGTCGTGACCGCGGCCCAGGCGTCCGCGGCCCTGCTCGCGGAGGAGCTCCCGGAGGGCAGCGCGGTGCTGATCGTCGGGGCCGAAGGCCTCGCCGGCGAGGTCGCGGACGTCGGACTCCGACCGGTCCGCTCGGCGGACGACGACCCCGCCGCCGTGGTGCAGGGCTACTCCCGCGAGGTCGGCTGGGAGCAGCTGGCCGAGGCTGCGGTCGCGCTGCGCCGCGGCGCGCGCTGGGTCGCGACCAACCGCGACGCGACGATCCCGTCCGCCCGCGGTCCGCTGCCGGGCAACGGGTCGCTGGTCGCGGCGCTGGTCACGGCGCTGCGCCGGGAGCCCGACGTCGTCGTCGGCAAGCCTCATCCGCGGCTGCACCAGGAGTCGGTCCGGCGCACCGGCGCGACGCGTCCGCTGGTGGTCGGCGACCGCCTCGACACCGACATGGCCGGCGCGGTCAACGGTGGCTCGGACAGCCTGCTCGTGCTCACCGGCGTCACCGAGCCCGCTGACCTGCTGCGGGCCGGCCCGGGGGAGCGGCCCACCTACGTCGCCGCCGACCTCCGCGGCCTGGCCGCTCTGCACCCCGCCGTCGTGCTGGGCGCCGACGGCGCCTCCTGCGGAGGCTGGACCGCGCGCGCGGACGGTTCCCGCCTGGTCCTCACCAACGCCGGTAACGACCATGTGGACGCTCTGCGAGCGCTGTCCGTCGCCGCCTGGACGCTCCCCGGAGCGGACGCAGCCGACTGGCCGGGCCCGGACGCGATCAGTGCCGAAGGCGAAAGCTCCGCGGCCGCATTGCGCGCGCTGGGCCTGTGAGCCGCCGGGCGTGAGTGCCCACGCCTCGGCGGCCGTGCCCTAGAGGAGCTTGCGGAGCTGGAAGAGGTCCTTCATGCCGGCGTTGACCTTGACCCGGCCGCCGGCCCAGGCCTTCGCGAAGTTGAGCTCGCCCCGGCTCAGCGCGACCAGGTCGTCGCTGCTCAGCGTCAGCGCGATCTGAGCCTTCGGGTCGTCGCCGTCGGCGATGTCCTGGATCTTGCCGCCGGTGATGCGGGCGTGGAAGCCGGTGCCGAGGTCGGTGATCCGGCAGGCCAGCGAACGGTCGAAATTCGGCGGCTCGCGGTCGCCGGTGTCGCCGGACGCGATCCGGTCGGCCACGTCCTGCAGAGCCTTACGGCACTCTTCCTGCGTCGCCATCGTCGTGGCCCGATCCTCTCGTCCGCCGGCTATCCCAGCGACGTTACCTCGGGCGTCACTGCGAGCGACGAGCGCGACCGGCCGGGGCGGCGGCGTGTCCGGCCGATGTGGTCGTTCGACGGGCCCTCGAAGTGGGAATCTGTGCTGTGTCAGCCGTCCGTCGGATGCGGCGGTGTGCTCATCGCTGGGACGGACGGGTAGCGTGGGGTGACTCGGCCGCGGGGCCAACGCGGCGCAGCGGAAGGTGTCTACCCAATGCAGGATGCTCTGAAGACGTACCTCGCCCTGGCGACGGGCCTCGCCGAGGTACCCAAGAAACAGGCCAAGGCCGCCGCCAAGAAGCTCGCCAAGAGCGGCGGCGCGACCGTCGAGCAGGTCCAGGCTCTCACCGAAGACCTCCTGGCGACCAGCCTCCAGAACCGCGAGTCGCTCACCAATCTCATCCGGGCCGAGATCGAGAAGTCGCTCAACCGGGTCGGCCTGGCCACCGCCGACGAGGTCGGCAAGCTCACCGCCCGGCTCAAGGAGCTCGAGGCCGAGCTGCGGCAGGCCCGATCCGGTGCGGCGCAGTCCGGTGCGGCGGCGCCCGCCGGTGGGCCGCAGGGTGACCCGCTGGCCGCCGCGGCCACCGGTAAGGCCGCGAAGAAGGTGCTGGCCAAGAAGGCGGCGAAGAAGGCCGCTCAGAAGGCGGCGCTGAAGAGTGCTCCGGCTCCGGTCGCGAAGAAGGCTCCGGCGCCCGCGCCGGTGAAGGCTCCTGCGTCGACGCCGCCGGTGCCGGCTCCGGCCGCGGCGACGACCGGCGGCGCGCAGGGTGACCCGCTCGCGAAGGCCGCGTCCCCGGCCAAGGCGGCCAAGGCCGCGCCCGCCAAGACCGCGCCGGCTCCGGCGAAGGCCACGAAGGCGACGCCGGCCAGCGCGACGACGACGGCCGCCAAGATCGCCGCCGCGACCGCCCCGGCCAAGGCCACCAAGACCACGCCCGCCAAGGCCGCCGAACCCACCCCGGCAAAGACCGCCCCGGCGAAGACGGCCGCCGCGAAGACGGCCCCGGCCAAGACCGCACCGACGAAGACCACCCCGGCCAAGTCCGCAGCCGGAGCCGCACCGGCCAAGACCACCCCCGCGCCGACCGCCCCCAAGAGCACCCCCGCGCCGACCGCCGCCAAGACGACGGCGGCCAACACGACGGCGGCCAAGTCCACCGCCACGAAGGCGACCCCGGCCAAGACCACGGCCGCGAAGACCACGCCCGCCAAGACGGCCCCGGCCAAGACCGCGGCCACCAAGGCGACCCCGGCCACGAAGGCGACCCCCGCCGCCAAGGCCGCCCCGGCCAAGGCCGCGGCCGACACCACTCCCGCCAAGACCACGGCGGCGAAGACCACGGCCGCGAAGTCCACCGCCGCCAAGGCCGCCCCGGCGAAGCCTGCCTTCACCGCCGCCCCGGCCCCGGCCGCCGACGCGAGCCCGGCCAAGTCCACCGCCGCGAAGGCCACCCCGGCCAAGTCCGCGACCCCGGCCAAGACCGCGACCCCGGCCAAGACCGCGGCCCCGGCCAAGACCGCGGCCCCGGCCAAGTCGACCCCGCCCGCGGTCACGCCCGCGGACATCCCGCCGGCCACCGAGACCAACGCCCAGACCGCCCCGGCGACCAAGGCCGCCAAGGCCACCGCCGCCAAGACGACCGCGGCGAAGGCCACCCCGGCCAAGACCACTCCGGCCAACAACACCCCGGTCAACAACACCCCGACCGACGGGCCCAACGCCTCATGACGTCCGAATCGGACGCCCCGCGGCCGGACGTCCCCACCCCGGGGAACGCCTTCCCGAAGCCGGGACCCCCACGGGTCCCGGCCCCCGGGACCGGCAGCGACGGCGCCGCACCCGACGGCGCCGCACCCGACGGCGAGGCCGAGGCCCAGGTAGCGGACGTCCTGACGCAGCTCGACGGCCTGGACGACCGTCCGGTCACCGAGCACGTGGCGGCCTACGAAGCCGTCCACCGCACGCTCCAGGACACGCTCTCCGCCGTCGACGGGAGCTGAGTGGCTCGTCGCACCCGCCTCGACGCGGAGCTCGTCCGCCGCGGCCTGGCCCGCTCCCGCGAGGACGCCGCCGAGCTGATCGCCGCCGGCGCGGTCAAGGTCGACGGTCGCCCGGCGACCAAGCCGGCCACCGCGGTCGACCCGGCCAGCGCGGTGACCGTCACGCTCGAAGACGGCCCGCGCTACGTCTCCCGCGGCGCGCACAAACTCCGGGGCGCGCTCGACGCGTTCGGTGTCGAGATCACAGACAAGCGCTGCCTCGACGCCGGCGCCTCCACCGGCGGCTTCACCGACGTGCTCCTGCGGGCCGGCGCGAAACAGGTGGTCGCGGTCGACGTCGGCTACGGGCAGCTGGCCTGGTCGCTGCAGACCGACGACCGGGTCACGGTGATCGATCGCACGAACGTCCGCTCGCTTGAACCGGAGACCATCGGCGGGCCGTGCCAAGTCACGGTGGCTGACCTGAGTTTCATCTCGCTGGGCCTGGTGCTCCCGGCACTCGCCGCGTGCACCGAACCCGACGGCGACCTGGTCCCGATGGTCAAGCCCCAGTTCGAAGTCGGCAAGGACCGGCTGGGCGCCGGGGGAGTGGTCCGGGACAAGAGTTTGCGCGTCGAGGCGGTTCTCGGCGTCGCCGAACAGGCTGCGACGATGGGCCTCGGCGTCGCCGGGGTGGTGGCCAGCCCACTGCCCGGGCCGTCGGGCAACGTCGAGTTCTTCCTCTGGCTGCGCCGGGACGCCCCACCGGTAGACCCCGCCGCGGTCCGCGCCGCGGTCGACGAAGCACCCGCCACAGCCAGGGAGAACCAGCCGAGATGAACCGGCAGGCATTGATCGTCACGCACGCCGGCCGAGCGCTCAACGTCGTCCACGCGCGCAGAGTGGCGAGCCAGCTCGCGGAGGCCGGGTTCGGTCTGCGGGTGCTCACGGACGAGGCGCCCGACCTGAACATCGACGCCCAGGTCGTCCGGCCGGACGAGAAGGCCGCGGTGGGCGCGGAGATCGTGCTCGCGCTGGGCGGCGACGGCACGTTGCTCCGCGCGGCCGCACTCGCCCGGCCCGCGGGCGTCCCCCTGTTGGGCGTCAACCTGGGGCGGGTGGGGTTCCTGGCCGAGACGGAGGCCGAGCACCTCGAGGAGACCGTCCGACGGGTGATCGACGAGGACTACGTCGTGGACGAGCGCATGACGCTCGACCTCACCGTCGGCCGTCCGGACGGAACCACCGCACACGGGTGGGCGCTCAACGAGGCCTCTGTGGAAAAAGCCATGCGCGAGCGGATGCTCGAAGTGATGGTCTCGATCGACGGACGTCCGCTGTCCCGCTGGGGGTGCGACGGGGTGGTCTGTGCGACGCCGACCGGCTCGACCGCGTACGCGTTCTCGGCCGGCGGCCCGGTCGTCTGGCCCGACGTGGAGGCGATGCTGGTCGTGCCGATCAGCGCTCACGCGCTGTTCGCGCGCCCGCTGGTCACGGCTCCGACCTCGACGATCATGATCGAGGTGTTGGCCGACGGGGTGCCCGCGGTCGTGTCCTGCGACGGGCAGCGGGTGGTCGCGATGCCGCCGGGCAGCCGGGCGGTGATCCGCCGCGGTACCGACCCGGTGCGGGTGGTCCGGATGAGCCCGCGCCCGTTCACCGACCGCCTGGTCGCGAAGTTCGGCCTCCCGGTGCAGGGCTGGCGCGGCGACGCGGAAGCAGCCCGCAACGAGCGAGCTGTCGGTGGGGCTGGGTAGCCTCAGCGGCGTGCTGGAGGAAATCCGAATCACCGGACTGGGCGTCATCGAAGACGCGACGCTGGAGCTCGTTGACGGATTCACCGTCGTCACCGGGGAGACCGGGGCCGGCAAGACGATGGTCGTGGCCGGTCTCGGCCTGCTCTTCGGTGGGCGGGCCGACGCCGGGCGGGTCCGCCGGGGTACCGGCCGCGCGCTGGTCGAGGGCCGGCTGCGGTTCGAGTCCGACGACCCGGCCCAGAAGCTCGTCCTCGATCGGGTGGCCGAGGCCGGTGCCGCGCCCGACGACGACGGCACGCTGCTGCTCGCCCGCAGCGTCGCGGCCGAGGGGCGGTCGCGGGCGCACGTCGGCGGCCGCACGGTGCCGGTCGGGCTGCTGGGCGAGCTGGCCGAGCAGATGCTGGCCGTGCACGGGCAGTCCGATCAGCTGCGGCTGCTCTCGGCGGCCGAGCAGCGCGGCGCGCTCGACCGGTACGCCGGCGAGGAGGTCACCGCGCTGCGGGCCCGCACGGCCGAGCAGTACCAGGCCTGGCGCGCGGTCGTCGCCGAGCTGGAAGACCGGGTGAAACGCGCCCGCGAGCGCACCCAGGAGGCCGACGCGCTGCGCTTCGGCCTCACCGAGATCGAGGCCGTCAACCCGCTGCCGGGGGAGGACGAGGAGCTCAAGGCCGAGTCCCAGCGGCTCGAGCACGCCGAGGAGCTGCGGATCGCCGCGTACACCGCGCACCAGGCGCTGGCCGGTGACCCGACGGCCGACCTGGAGTCGGCCGACGTCTCGGCCCTGCTCGGCGTCGTGCGCCGGTCGCTGTCCGGTGTGGCCGGTCACGACGCGGTGCTGGCCGAGGCGGCGCGCCGCGCCGACGAACTGGCCGCACTCTGCGGCGAGCTCGGCACCGAATTGGCTTCCTACACCGAGAATCTGGACGCCGACCCGGCGCGGCTGGCGGCCGTGCACGAGCGCCGCGCCCAGCTGGCCGGGCTCACCCGCAAGTACGCCGACACGATCGACGGCGTGCTGGCCTGGGCGCAGGAGGCGGCGGCGAAGCTCGACGACCTCGACACGTCGGAAGAGGCGCTCGACGCGCTGCGGGTGCGGCGGGACGAGCTGGCGCTCGAGCTGGCCGGCACCGCGGCGGCGCTGTCGGGGGCTCGGTCGGCGGCTGCTTCGCGGTTCGGCGAGCAGGTCACGGCCGAGCTCACCGGGCTGGCGATGCCGCACGCGCGGGTGGTCGCGGCCGTGTCGCAGCGCGAGGTCGCGCCGGACGCGTCCGCCCCGGCCGTGGTGATCGACGGCCGTCGGCTGGCCGTCACCACCGAGGGCGTCGACGAGGTCGAGCTGCGGCTGGCCTCGCACCCGGGCGCGCCGGAATTGGCGTTGCACCGGGGGGCGTCCGGTGGTGAGCTCTCCCGCGTGATGCTCGCGATCGAGGTCGTGTTCGCCGGGGCCGGTGGCCCGCCGACGATGGTGTTCGACGAGGTCGACGCCGGCGTCGGCGGCCGGGCGGCGGTGGAGATCGGGAAACGACTGGCCCGCCTGGCGCGTACCCACCAGGTGCTGGTCGTCACCCACCTGCCGCAGGTCGCCGCGTTCGCCGACCACCACGTCGTCGTCGTGAAGGATTCGGACGGGTCGGTGACCACGAGCGGGCTGCGGTCGCTGCCCGAGGGTGAGCGTCCGCGGGAGCTGGCCCGCATGCTGGCCGGTCTCGACGACAGCGACCTGGGCATCGCACACGCCGAGGAGCTGCTCGCGGTGGCGCGCGCCGAAAAAGAGACCGCCGCATGACGATCGAGGTCGTGCAGCTGACCCCGGACGACGAGCGGTTCATCCAGGCCGGCGCGCACCTGCTGCGGACGGCGTTCGGTGGCCCGCCTCCGGGCAGCGGCGAGGAGCGGGGCGCGCGCTACCGGCGGGCGGTCGAGCGCGATGTGGTGTTCGCGGCCGTCGAGGGGCGCGAGCTGCTGGGCGTCACGACGATCCGGCCGTACCGGCAGTGGTTCGCCGGGCGCGATCTGGCGATGGGTGGCATCTCGTCGGTCGCCGTCGCCGCGCACGCGCGCCGCCGAGGCGTCGCCCGGAAGTTGCTGGGCACCGCCACCGAGCGGATGCACACCGACGGGCAGCCGGTGAGCACGCTCTACCCGTCGATCCCGCCGGCGTACCGGGCGTTCGGCTGGGAGGTCGCGGGCGTGTTCGCGACCATCGACCTGCCGGTGGCGGTACTGGCGTCGGCCGGGGCGTCCGGTCCGGCCGGAGCCGGGCCGGCGGAGACCGTCGCGCTCCGGGCGCTCGCCCGCGACGAGCCGGCCGAGGCCGACCTGGCCGCGGTCCAGGCGCTCTACACCGCGGCCGCGCGCTCGGCGGTGGGCCCGCTGACCCGAACCGGCCCGTTGTTCGACCCGAAGGAGCTGGCGACGCTGGACGGCGTCGTGATCGCGTCGGTCGACGGCGTCGACGCCGGGTATGTGACGTGGTCGCGCCAGGGGCACTGGGACGAGGCGGCCCGGCTCGACGTGTTCGACCTGATCGCCGACCGGCCCGACGTGCGCGACGCGCTGCTGACCGCGGCCGGGTCGTGGCGGACGTCGATCCGCAGTGCGCGGATCCGGCTGGCCGACCCGGCGCTGGCCGGGCTGGGCCTGCCGCGCGGTGGCCGGTCGGAGTACGAGCCGTGGATGCTGCGCCTGATCGACGTGGAGTCCGCGGTGGCTGGGCGGGGGTTCGGGCCGGTGGGGGCTGAGGTGGACCTGGAGATCTCCGACCCGCAGGCGCCGTGGAACGAGGGTCGGTGGCAGTTGTCGGTTGTTGATGGGCGCGGGACGTTGACTCGGGGCGGTGGGGGCGGGGTGCGGATCGGGTCGCGGGGGCTGGCGGCGGTTTTTACGGGTTATGTGGGGGCGGCGGGGTTGCGGAGTGCGGGGTTGGTCGAGGGGGATGAGGGGGGCTTGGAGCGGTTGGCGGCGGTGTTTGCGGGGCCGGTGCCGTGGATGCTGGACGAGTTCTGAGGGGTTAGCGGGCCGGCCGGGGCCGGCCGGGCCGGGGCCGGGAGGGCCTGGGCTGGGCTGGGCGGGCCTGGGCTGGGCTGGGCGGGCCTGGGCTGGGCGGGCCTGGGCTGGGCGGGCCGGGAGGCCGGGGCAGTGGGGCCGGGAGGCCGGGGCCGGGCGAGGCAGTGGGGCCGGGCCGGGTGGCTGGGGCAGGGGTCGGTGGGGGGTCGCGGTCAGCGGGGTTGGGCGGCCGGGCTCGATGCGCGGGCGCGCCGGGGTGCCGCGTCGGGTGTAGGTGGGTGATTGAGGTCGGCAGGCGGCTGCCGGGGTTGTGCCGCCTTGAGGTCGGCGGTGGCTGGGGCCGGTGGGCCGGGTGGCTGGGGCCGGGGCTGGGGTCGGTGGGCCGTCGCGGTCAGCGGGGTTGGGCGGCCGGGCTCGATGTGCGGGCGCGCCGGGGTGCCGCGCCGGCCGTAGGTGGGTGGTTGAGGTCGGTGGGCGGCTGCCGGTTGTGCCGGGTTGAGGTCGGCGGGCGGCTGCCGGTTGTGCCGGGGTTGAGGTTGGTGGCGGCTGCCGGTGGTGGGTGGTCGGGGCGGCTGGGGTTGTGCGTGATTCAGGTCGGTGGCGGCTGCTGGTTGTGCCTGGCTGAGGTCGGAGGGTGGCCGGCGGCCAAGTCGCTCGCAGGCCAAGGTCGATCGCCAGCAAGTTTCTGTTGGGGTGCGCTGAGCAGCCACCTGGCGCCGCTCCCCACCCGGCGGCCGACCGCGACCGCAATAACAAGCCCAAACGGGCGGGGTAAGCACGCCCGCCTGCGGTCTGCGCGCCGATTGGCGAGAAATCGGGGTCAACCGGCGGGCGGAAGCACCGATATCTCGTCGATCTGTGCTCGGGTCGCCGGTGGGACGGCCTCGACCGTCGACCGGTGGAGGTAAGTGGACACCGCGCGGCAGGCGGATGGCCGTCGCGCTCGCGGCGGTAGGGCACCGATGGGATCCCACCGCAGGCGGGGACCTCGCCAGCGCGGTCCCGCGGCAGGATCCCTGAACGACGCCACGAACCGTTGAAGGCCGCACCCGCCACATCCGCTCGCAGCAAACGCGGGCGCAAGCGGCGCGCCGGGCGCAACACACTGATTCACGGGCCTTTGTGGTGGTTTGAGAACTCAGGCGCGTCGCTGCCGAACCGAGTGGCGGGCGATGAGAGGATGCAGGGGATGCGCCTCCCGACTCTCCGACGCCCCCGCTCCGCCGACGGTGACACCGCGACGGCGGGACCGGCGCGCCTCGACCGCCGAACGAAGCGACTGACCCAGCGCCTCAAGCCGGGCGACGTCGCGATCATCGATCACGTCGACATCGACCGGGTCGCCGGCGACGCACTGGTCGCCTCCGGCGTCTCCGCGGTGATCAACGCGAGCCCGAGCATCTCCGGGCGCTACCCGAACCTGGGCCCCGAGGTGATCGTCGCGGCCGGTATCCCGCTGCTCGATTCCGTCGGGCAAGAGATCTTCGACCGGCTGCGCGAAGGGCAGCGCGTCCGGATCGAAGGGAAGTCGGTCTTCCTCGGGGACGAGGAGGTCGCGACCGGCCAGCGGCAGGACACCGAGAGCATCGCGGCCGCGATGGCGGAAGCCAAAGCGGGTCTGTCGGTGCAGCTCGAGGCGTTCGCCGCGAACACGATGGAGTACATGAAGCGGGAGCGGGACCTCCTGCTCGACGGCGTCGGGGTACCCGAGATCAAGACGCCGATCGACGGTCGGCACTGCCTGATCGTCGTGCGGGGTTACGACTACCGGGAGGACCTCGAGGTCCTCGGGTCTTACATCCGGGAGTTCCGTCCGGTTCTGATCGGCGTCGACGGTGGTGCGGACGCGCTGGTGGAGGCGGGTTACACCCCCGACCTGATCGTCGGCGACATGGACTCGGTCTCCGACGACGTGCTGCGCTGCGGCGCCGAGGTCGTGGTGCACGCCTACCCCGACGGACGCGCGCCCGGGCTGGCCCGGGTCGATCGGCTCGGTGTTCGCGCAGTGGTGTTCCCGGCCGCCGCGACCAGCGAAGACATCGCGATGCTGCTGGCCGACGAGCGGGGGGCCACGCTGATCGTCGCGGTCGGCACGCACGCTACGCTGGTCGAGTTCCTCGACAAAGGACGCGCCGGGATGGCGTCCACGTTCCTGACCCGGCTGCGGGTCGGCGGCAAGCTGGTCGACGCCAAGGGCGTGAGCCGGCTGTACCGCCAGCGGGTGTCGTCGATGTCGCTGTTCGTGCTCATCGCTTCGGCGCTGTGCGCGATGGCGGCGGCGCTGGCGATCTCCACCATCGGACGCACCTGGATGCAACTGCTCGCGGAGCAGTGGGACAACCTGGTCTTCCAGCTGCAGAGGCTGTTTTCGTGATCAACTTCCGGTACCACGTGGTCTCGTTGACCGCGGTGTTCCTCGCGCTCGCGGTCGGCCTGGTGCTCGGCACCGCCGCGCTCAACGGCACCGTGCAGAACCAGATCAACGAGCAGGTCAGCGGCCTGCGCAACAGCAACGGGCAGCTACGCGACCAGGTCGAGGAACTCCAGACCCGGGCCGCGTCGCAGGACCAGTTCGTGCAGCAGATCGCGCCCGGCCTGCTGGCCGGCCGGCTCACCGCCCGGTCGGTGCTGCTGGTCAGCGGCCCGACGGCGGACAGCGACGACACCACCCAGGTCGTCAAGATGATCAAGCTCGCCGGGGGGACCGTCACCGGTCAGGTGCGGCTCAAGAAGGACTTCACCGATCCCAACAAAGAGGACGCCCTGCAGGACCTGGCCGCCCGCATCACGCCGGCCGGGGTGACGAACCTGCCGAACAACGGCGTCGGCGTGGAGACCGCGTCGGCGCTGCTGGCGACCGTCCTGCTGGCCACCAAGGCGCAGATCACCGACCTCAACCGGACGCAGATCCTGGCCGGGTACGAGGGCCTGGGGGTCCTCGACCTCGACGGCGAGGTCAGCAAGACGCTGCCGACCGCGGTCGTGGTCGTCTCCGGGGCCCCGGAGACCGGCACCGACGCGGCCGACCGCAACAAGGCGTTCCTCAACGTGGTCAAGCAGTTCGACGCGGTCGCGGCCCAGATGGTGCTGGCCGCGCCGACCGCGGCCGGGGCGGGCAACCCGGTGGCCTCGGTGAGGGACGACGGTACTCTGGCCAAGACCATCTCGACCGTGGATGGGGTGTCGCTCGCGGAAGGCCAGGTCGCCGCCGCGATGGCGCTGGCCGAGCAGTTCACCGGCCGCGCCGGGCACTACGGCACGGGCAGCGGCGCGAGCGCACGGATCCCCACGCTCCGCAGCTGAGTCCCCGCTGATAGGAGGGAACGTGCCCCCCGCACGTCGTATCGGTGCCGCGGTGCTGGCTGCGGTCGCCACCGGGGCCGCGCAGCGCGCGGTGTCGCGGTCGTTCCCGGCCGCGCTCGCCCGCACCAACCACCGCGGTGAGTCGGTGACGCTCGCCGAGGGCCCGGCCGTGGCGCTGGGAGCCACCGTGGCGGCCGTGACCGGCAGCGCGCTGGCCGGCGCACCCCGGACGGCGGTCGCGGCGGCCGTGGCTGGTCTGGGGGCGGCCGCGGTCGGTGCCTACGACGACGTCGTCGGTGCGCGTCCGGAGCAGAAGCGCGACAAAGGGTTCGCCGGGCACCTCCGGGCGTTGCAGGAGGGGCGGGTGAGCGCGGGCGCGGTGAAGGTCGCCGGCGTCGGCCTGAGCGCGGTGGCGGCGGGCCTGGCGCTCGCGGCCGGGCCGCGGCCCGGCGGTCGGTCGTTGGCGGTCGACGCCGCGCTGTCGGCGACCGTCATCGCCGGGGCGGCGAACGTCGTGAACCTGTTCGACCTGCGGCCGGGCCGGGCGCTGAAGGTCGGTCTGCTGGTGGCCGGCCCGCTCGCCGCTGGCCGCGACGGATCGGCGGCGATCGCCTCCGCCGTCACCGGTGCGGCCGCGGCCGCCCTTCCCGACGATCTCGGTGAACGCAGCATGCTCGGGGACGCCGGGGCGAACGCGCTCGGGGCCCTGCTCGGGGTGGGGCTGGCGGCGCGTCTGGGACGGCCGGGGCGGGCCCTGGTCGCGGCCGGGCTGATCGGGCTGATGGCCGCGAGCGAGCGGGTCAGCTTCACCGCGGTGATCGCGCGTACGCCGGCGCTGAACGCTCTCGATATGCTGGGCCGCCGGCCTGCTCACACACTTGCCGCCGAAGCGCCAGCCGCTGGGTCACCAGCGGCCGAGGTCACGGCGGCACCGAACGCAGCAGAGCCGATCGCAGCGGAGCCGAACGCGGGGGAGCCGGGGCCGGGCGCCGGAGGGCGGTGACCGTGCCGGAGACCGCGGCGGCGCCCGCCGCCCGGACCCGGACGCTGTTCGGTGCCGCGGGCGTGATCGCCGGGCTCACGGTGCTGGCCCGGATCATCGGCTTCGGGCGGATCGTCGTCTTCACCGGCGCGGTCGGCTACCACGGCGTCGGCGACATCTACCAGGTCGTCAACACGATCCCGAACATCGTCTTCGAGATCGTCGCCGGGGGCGCGCTGGCCGCGGTCGTGGTGCCGCTGCTGGCCGGGGCGGTCGACCGGAGCGACCGGCCGACCGTCGACCAGGTGACGTCCGCGCTGCTCACCTGGGTGCTCGTCCTGCTCGTGCCGCTGTCGATCGTGATCACGCTGGCCGCCGGTCCGATCGTGAGCGGGCTGCTGGGGCCGGACGCCACCGCGGCCGACGGCGCGTTCGGGCGGCTGCTGCTGCGGGTGTTCGCGCCCCAGCTGGTGCTCTACGGGGTCGGCGTGGTGCTCACCGGCGTCCTGCAGGCCCACCGGCGGTTCGCCGGACCGGCGCTGGCCCCGCTGCTGTCCAGCGTCACGGTGATCGCCTCGTACGTGGTGTACGGGCGGCTCGAACCGGGCGCCGACACCGCGGCCCAGGTCAGCGGCGCAAGCCAGCTCGTGCTCGCGGTCGGCACCACGCTGGGCGTCGTCGTGCTGTCGCTGAGCCTGCTGGTGCCGCTGCGCGGCACCGGCGTCCGGATCCGTCCGACGCTGCGGTTTCCGACGGGCGCGGTCGAGCGGGTCCGCAGCCTGGTCGGCAGCGGCGTCGCGGTGGTGGCCGGTCAGCAACTGGCGACGCTGGTCGCGCTGCTGCTCGCGAACCGCTGGTCGGCGCCGGACGGCTCGGTCGTCGTCTACACGATGGCCCAGACCGTCTATTTACTGCCGTGGGCGGTGCTCGCGGTGCCGCTGGCCACGTCGGCCTATCCGCGGCTGGCGGCCGCGTGGGACCGGGGCGATTTCCCGGCCTACCGGGCCACGCTGCGGACGACGACCACCGGTGTGCTGGTGCTGTGCGCGCTGGCCGTGGCCGCGCTGATCGCCGGGGCCGAGCCGGTGGCCGCGCTGGTCACCACGGCCGGGAACGGGGACGCGTCGCGGCCGGCGGTCGCGGCCGGGATCGCGTGGTTCGCGCCCGGGCTGGTGGGTTTCGGGCTGTTCGCGGTGCTGTCCCGGGCGCTCTACGCGGCCGGGAAGGCCGGGGTCGCCGCGGTGGCCGTGCTGGGCGGCTGGGCGGTCGCCGCGGTGGCCGACGTCGTGCTGGTGGCCGTGCTCCCGGCCGCCGACCGGGTGGCGGCGCTGGCCGCCGGCAACACGATCGGGATGAGCGCGCTCGGCGTCGCGCTGCTGGTGCTGGTCGCCCGTCAGGCCGGGCTGGGCGCGCTGTCCGGTCTCGGTCGTCTCGCGGTCGCGCTGGTGCCGGCCACCGTCGTCGCGGCGGCGGTCGGCGTCGCGGTGTACGCGGTGCTGCCGGGGCACGGGCTGCCCGCGGTCGTCGGGTCGGGCGTCGTGACCGCGGTGGTGGTGAGTGTGGTGTTCGCGGCGCTTTTCCTGCCCGTCGCCCGGATCGCCGGCGTCGACACCGCGGGAGTGCTGCCCCGGCGCCGTCATCCACAACCGTCGGGCTCCGAGCGACAGCGTTCGGGGCGACAGGGCATGCTGGACCGGACCACTGAGCGAACCGGCGATGAAGGAGAGATGACGTGAGCGGCGGACGGCCACGGGTAGCGCTGGTACTCGCATCCAGCACCGGCGGCGTCGGGCGGCACGTCCGATCGCTCGCCGAGCACCTCGTGCAGTCCGGCCATCGCGTCGACGTGCACGGTCCGGCCGCCACCGAGGAGCTGTTCGGCTTTCGCGCGGCCGGGGCGGGCTTCGCGCCGGTGGAGATCCCGGCCCGTCCGCACCCGGTCCGCGATGCGGCCGCGCTGGCTGCGCTGCGTCGTCGTCTGCGGGCCGAGCGGCCCGACGTCGTGCACGCCCACGGCCTCCGGGCCGGCCTGGTGGCGGCCGCGGCCGGGCGTCGTCCGCTGGTGACGACCTGGCACAACCTGCTGATGGGCGAGAACGCCCGCAACCCGCTGCTGCGCGGGCTCGAGCGGGTCGTCGCCCGGTCGGCCGACATCACGCTCACCGCGTCCGACGACCTCGTCGCGCGGGTGCTGCGGCTCGGCGGGCGCGACGTCCGTCCGTCGCCGGTCGCCGCGCCGTCGCTCCCGGTCCCGGTCCGCTCGGCCGCGGAGATCCGCGCCGAGCTCGGCGAGGGCGACGTCCCGCTGATCCTCGCGGTCGGCCGCCTGCACCCCCAGAAGCGTTTCGACGTACTGGTCGACGCGTCCGTGCGCTGGTCGGCCGCCGTCGTGCTGATCGCCGGAACCGGCCCGGAGGAGTCGGCGCTCCGGCGTCAGGCGGCCGCGCTCGGCGCCCCGGTCCGCTTCCTCGGTCATCGTTCGGACGTCGCCGAGCTGCTCGCCGCCTGCGACGTGGCGGTGATGACCAGCGACTGGGAGGCCCGGCAGCTCTTCGCGCAGGAGGCGTTGCGGGCCGGGCGTCCGCTCGTGGCCACGGCGGTCGGAGGTGTGCCCGGCCTGGTCGGCGACGGCGCCCGGCTGGTGCCGCCCGGCAACCCGGACGCGGTCGCGGCGGCCGTGAGCGCGCTGCTGGCCGACCCGTCCGCGGCGCGTGAGCTGGCCGAACGCGGCGCGAAGGTCGCGGCCGGGTGGCCCGACGAGGCCACGGTCGCCGCGTCCGTCGCCGCGGTCTACGACGAGCTGGTCGGCGCCGAACCGGTCACCGGGCTGCCCGTATGAGTGGGAAGTCGGGGATAGGGGTGCCGGGGGAGCGGCCCATCTCGCTGCTGCTCCGGGTCGCCGCCGTGTGCGCGGTCGTGGTGATCGCCGCGATCACCGGCATCACCGCGGTGCCCGGGCTGCCCCAGGCGGCTCCCCGGGCGGTCATCGCCGCGACCGCTCACGTCGTGATCGTCGGGGTTCCCGGCCTGCGCTGGGACGACGTCGACGCCGCCCGCACGCCGAACCTCGACCGGCTGCTCGCCGAGGGCAGCGCGGGCTCGCTCTCGGTGCGCACCGCCGGGCCGCTGACCTGCCCGGCCGACGGCTGGGTCTCGCTCGGGGCGGGCAACCGCGCCCGCGGCCCGCGCCACGGCGAGAGCTGCCCGGCCGAGTTCCCGCTGGACGCGCCGGTCACGACCCGCGACACCGGCGCCCGGCTCCCGCAGCAGGACGCGGTCATCGCCCGCAACAGCGAGCTCTCCCAGGGCGCCCGGCCCGGTGCGCTCGCCGACGGCGTCCGGTGCGTGACCGCGGTCGGCCGGGGCGCGGCCGTCGCCGCCGCCCACCCCAGCGGTCGCATCGACCGGTACGCGGCCGCGCTGCCCGCGAACCCCGCCGACCTGCTCACCCGCTGCCCGGTGACGGTGGCCGAGGCCCCGACGATCGCCGCCGACGACGACCGCACCGTCGAGGCCGCGGCCGTCGATGCCTACGTCGCCCGGGTCGACGCGGCCCGGCCGCCCGGCTCGGTGCTGCTCGTCGTCGGGGTCGCGGACACGTCCGCGGTGCCCCGGCTGCACGTCGCGCTGGCGGTCGGCCCCGGTTTCCGGCCCGGCGCCGAACTGTCCTCGCCGACCACCAGCAAGGCCCCGTTCGTCCAGCTGATGGACGTCGCCCCGACCGCGATCGCCGCGCTCGGGCTGCCCGCGGTGCCGTCGATGTCCGGCGTCGCCGTGCTCAGCGACGGCGCCCAGGCGGCCGACACCACCGGGGAGGTCTCCCGGCTGGTCGACCGCGACCGGGCGGCCGGCGCCCAGCGCCCGCTGGTCCAGCCGTTCTTCACGATCATGGTCGTCGCGGTGATCCTGCTGCTGCTCGTGTCCTGGCGGGTGGTGTTCGCCCGCTGGCAGACCGCGGTGGCCGCCGCCGGGACGATCCGTCCGGCGTCGACCCGGTTCCGCTGGCCGCGGGCGATCGAGACCGTCGAAGTGCTGGCGGTGGCGCTGGCCACGGTGCCGGTGGCGGCGTTCGCGGCGAACGTCTTCGCCTGGTGGCGCTCGGACCATCCGCTGCTGACCGTGATCGCGCTGATCGCGGCCGGGGTCGCCGGGTTGACCGGCCTGGCCTACGGCGGCCCGTGGCGCGGACGTCCGACCGGCCCGATCGGCTGCGTCGCGATCGGCACCGCGCTGGTGCTCGGGGCCGACGTCCTCACCGGCTCGAATCTGCAGCTCAACGCGTTGCCGGGCTACTCACCGCTGGTCGCCGGTCGGTTCACCGGGTTCGGCAATCTCGCGTTCGGCGTCTACGCGGCCGGCGTGCTGCTCGGCGTCGGGTGTCTGGCCCAGGCGGTGCCGGGCTGGCGCCGGCCGACGCTGTTCACGTTCGCGGGGGCGGCGGCCGTGGTGGTCGTCGGAGCGCCGGGGTGGGGCGCCGACGTCGGCGGCATCCTCGCGCTGACGCCGGCCGTGCTGCTGGCCGCGGTGCGGCTCTCCGGGCGCCGGGTGTCCGGCGGGGTCGTGGCCGGTGCGGCGGTGGCGGCGCTGGCCGTCGTGACCGCGTTCGCCGCGGTCGACTACGCCCGGCCCGAGGAGAGCCGTTCGCACCTGGGGCGGTTCGTCGCCCAGCTGTTCGACGGGTCGGCCGGCACCGTGATCCAGCGCAAGGCCGAGGCCAACGTGACGCTGCTGCTGACCAGCCAGCTTACGATCCTGGTGGTCGCGGTCGCCGTGTTCGTGTTGTTCGTGCTGCTGGTGCCCACCGCGCGGCTGCGCCGGGTGCTGGGGTTGTACCCAGCGGTGCGGTCGGGGCTGGTCGGGTTGCTGGTGGCGGCGGTGCTCGGGTTCGCGTTGAACGACTCCGGAGTCGCGGTGCCGGCGTTCTCGGCGATGGTCGCGGTGCCGCTGGCGATCGCTCTGACGATCCGGGTCGCGGTGGCCGGGCAGCGCACGGTGCGCCGGGAGCCATCGCGGCTCGCCGCCGATCGCGCGTTTCCGTTCGACCCCGACCACACCGACCCACCCGAACCGGAGCCCGAACGAGCCCCTGAGTCGGTGAGTGCGGCCGGTGCTTCGGCGGGGGCGTCCCGGGCGGGGACTGCGTCCGGCGCTTCGGAGGCGGGAGCCGCCTCCGGCGGGGTGGGGACCGCCTCCGGCGGGGCGGGCGCGGACGGCGGGGCGGGGACTGCGTCGGGCGGGGCGGCGGCGGGAGCCGCGTCGGGCGGGGTGGGGGCAGGTGCCACGGAAGGCGGGGAGGGCATGGAGTCCGAGGACGAGCCGGTGCGTGACGAGGCCGCGGAGCGGACGCTGTCGGCGGCCGGGTCCGGGCGGGCGGTCGCTCCGGCGCCCCGGCGGGACGCGGCCCCGGTCGGACGGGTGGTCCGATGAGACCGTCGTGGCGCGCGCCCCTCGGGTCGGCCCCCTTTCGGCTCGCCGCTCGGTGGCTCGGGCTGCCTCTGGTGGTGCTCGCGGTCCTCGGGCCGGCCGCGCCGGCGGGAGCAACCCCGGCCGACGAGACGATCCGGGCCAACGCGGTCGTGGTCGTCGGGGTCGCGGGCCTCGAGTGGACCGACGTCACCGCCGACCGCACGCCGACGCTGGCCAAGCTCGCGTCCCGGGGCTCGGTCGGCACCCTGTCGGTGCGGGCCGCCCCGGCGGTCACCTGCGCCGGTGAGGGCTGGCTGACGCTCGGCGCCGGCCGCTCGTCGGCGATCATCGACCCGTCGGACATCGACACCGGCGCCGGCTGCGGGCCCCGCACCGCGCCCCCGGTCACCGTCACCAAGAACGGCGCGAGCGTCGCCGGCTGGGACGAACTCGCCGCGATCAACCGCAACCTGCGCTTCGGCGCCCGGCCCGGCCTGCTCGGCACGCGCCTGAACTGCACCGGCGCCGTCGGCACCGGGGGCGCGCTGGCCGCGGCCGACTCGTCCGGGAACGTCGACGTCTACCGCCCGACGCTGCCCGACGACCCCGGGCCGCTGCTGCGGGCCTGCCCGTTCACCGCGGTCGACCTCGGGATCCTGCCCGACTCCGGGTCCTACGGTGACCGCCGGGCGACCGCGCTGCGCCAACTCGACACCGCGCTGGCCCAGATCGACGCGACCCGCCCGACGAACTCGACGCTGCTGGTGGTCGGGGTCGCGGACACGGATGCGACCGACGGGCGGCTGCACGTCGCGATCGCCGACGGTCCGGGGTTCGACGGGGGTTGGCTCCGGTCGCCGAGCACCGGGCGCACGCCGTATCTGCAGCTGGTCGACGTCGCGCCGACCGTGCTAGCGGCGCTGAACCTGCCGGTGCCCGACGACATCGCCGGCCGTCCGGTGTTCCAGTCGTCCGAGCATCGTCCCCAGGGGTTCGACGCCACCCGCACCGCCCTCGTCGACGCGGGCACGGCCGCGGTGGCGCGCAAGCACCTGGTCGGGTCGTTCCTGGCCGGGTTCGTGGTGCTGTTCGCGGTCGTCATCGGCTTGGCCGCCGCGGTGCTGCGCCGCCGACCTACGCCCGCTGTCGAGGATTGGCCCGGCGCCGCGGAGGATGCCGCCGCCGAGCGGCCCGACGCCGGCGCGGGTCGTCGGCCGGGGAGCCCGGATCGGTCACCGACGGATCGGTCACCGACGGATCGGTCACCGGCGGATCGGTCTCCGGCGGATCGGTCTCCGGCGGATCGGTCACCGGCGGATCGGTCACCGGCCGCCGAGGATCGCTTTTCAATTGACGCGGATCGTTTCGCAGCCGCTGCGGATCGGCTCCCGCCCGACGGGGAGCGTTGGCCGGGTGCGGTGGATAGCGTCCCGGCCGATGCGGCCCGCCCCTCGCCCGCCGAGGATCGCTTCCCGGCCGCCGCGGATCGCTTCCCGGCCGCCGAGGATCGCCTCTCGGCCGGCGGGGATCGCCTTCCGTCCGCCATGGATCGCCGCCTAGATGGCGCGGACCGCGCCCCGGCCGCCGCGGATGTCCGCCTACATGGCGCGGACGGCGCCCCGGCCGCCGCGGATGGCCGCCTAGATGGCGCGGACGGCGCCCCGGCCGCCGCGGATGGCCGCCTAGATGGCGCGGACGGCGCCCCGGCCGCCGTGGATCGGTTCGCGGCCGTGGTCGATCGGTCCTCGGCAGACGAGGATGGCCGCTCGGATGGGGTGGACCGCGCCTCGCCCGACGGGGGTCGCCTTCCGGCCGCCGCGGATCGCTTCCCGAGTGCCGTGGATCGGTTCTCGGCCGAGGAGGATGGCCGCTCGGATGGTGGAGACAGCGCCTCGGCCGGCGAGGGTCGCCTTTCGGCTGGTGCGGATCGCTTCCCGGCTGGCGAGGGTCGCCGGTCAGCTGGCGTAGGCCGATTCTCGGCCGCCGCGGACCGCCGCCCCGTTGTCGAGGTTCGCCTGCCGGATGTCGAGGACGGCCTCTCCGCTGCCGCCGCCGAGCGGCCCGGTGCCGCGACCGCCGATCGAGCCCTGACCGCCGCGGATCGGCTCCCGGCGGACACGGACGGCCTCCCAGCCGATGCCGATCGCCTGGCGGATGCCGAGGATGGCCTGCCCGCCGAGCGCCCGTCGGCCGCCGAGGATCGCCTGCCGGCCGATCGCCTGCCGGCTGATGCCGATCGTCTGTCGGCTGCCGGTCGTTCGGCGGCTTCCGGGAATCGCCTGCCCGCCGATCGCCCGCCGGCTGCCGAGGATCGCCTGCCGGCCGATCGCTCGCCGGCCGATGTCGATCGTCTGTCGGCCGCCGATCGCTTGGCCGCTGCCGGGGGTCGCCTGACCGCCGCCGATCGCCCGTCGAACGCCGCGGACCGCTTGCCCGCCGATCGCCTGGCCGCTGCCGGGGATCGCCTGCCCGCCGCTGATCGCCCGCCGGCCGTTGCTGACGGCTCGCCGGCCATCGATCGTCTGTCGGCCGTCGACCGCCTGGCGACCGCCGCGGGCCGGGGTGGGGGATCGGGCGCTCCGGGGGCCTACCCCGCCGAGCGGTTCGGCGGCGTATGGCCCGGGCGGCTCTCGGTCGCGGTGACCGCGCTGGGGGCCTTCCCCGTGGCCACGTTCCTCGCGAACCTCGTCCCCTGGTGGCGGGCCGACCCCCCGGCCCCCGCGCTCGCGGGCGCGATCCTCGGCGCGATGGCCATCGTCACCGGCATCGCGATCACGCCGCCGTGGGGGCGCTCCGCGTCCGGGCGGATGGCCACGGTCAGCGCGATCACGGTCGTGGTCCTGCTGGCCGACGTGATGAGCGGCGCCCGCCTGCAACTGAACAGCCTGCTCGGCTACACCGCCCTCGAGGCCGGCCGGTTCGTCGGATTCGGCAACGTCGCGTTCGCGGTGCTCGGCGCGTCCGCCCTCCTGCTCGCGGCCGCGCTGGCCACCGGACGGAAATCCCGGTCGGCGGTCGCGGTGGCGCTCGCGGTGGCGGTGCCGGTGATCGTCGTCGAGGGCTCACCGGGCTGGGGCACCGACGTCGGCGGCATCCTCACGCTGGTCCCGGCGTTCGGCGTGCTGGCCCTGCTCGTCGCCGGGCGGAAGATCACCACCGGGAAGGCCGCCGCCGTGCTCGGGGCCGGGGCCGCGCTGGTCGCCACGCTGGCGATCGCCGACTACCTGCGCCCCGAGGAAGACCGCACGCACTTCGGCCGGTTCGTCGCGACCGTGCTCGATGGCGAAGGCCTGGCCACGGTCGACCGCAAGGTCCGGGCCAACCTCGACCTGCTGTTCGCCGGTCCGCACACGATCACGGCCGCCGTGCTGCTCGTGATCGCGGCCGTCGGGGTGTTCCGCCCACCCGCCGGTCTCCGGGCCGCCTACGTGGCTCACCCCGGGCTGCGGACGGGCCTCCGCGTCGTCGTGGTGCTCGGGCTGGTGGGCTTCGCGGTCAACGACTCCGGTATCGCGATCCCGCTGAACGCCGCGCTGGTGGCTCTCCCGGCCGCGGTGGCGGCGTGGTTGCGGCCCGCTCCGTCTGCCCGGTTCGGGGGCACCGTCCATGATCTCGACGGACATACCGACACGAACGAAGCCGGGGTAGGCGTAGAAAAAGAAACGGACAGGGAAACGCAGGACAGCAACCGGGTGACCACAGCGGGTGAAACCGACGGCGGGAAACCGGCGGACACGCCCGCACGCTCCGCAGAGGCCACCGCGGACGTGTTACCGTGAAATTCCGTGGGCGCGCGGGCCACCAGGCCGCGCCATTACCGCGGGAGTCCCCTTGTCGCTGTCGTCGCAGGCGACCACGCACGTCTTCGTCACCGGGGGAGTCGCATCCTCGCTCGGTAAAGGCCTGACCGCGAGCAGCCTGGGCAATCTGCTCAGCGCGCGCGGCCTGCGGGTCGTGATGCAGAAGCTGGATCCGTATCTCAACGTCGATCCCGGCACGATGAACCCCTTCCAGCACGGCGAGGTGTTCGTCACCGAAGACGGGGCCGAGACCGACCTCGACGTCGGTCACTACGAACGGTTCCTCGACACGCAGTTGCGCGCGAACGCGAACGTCACCACCGGCCAGGTCTACAACCGGGTGATCGCGAAGGAGCGCCGCGGCGAGTACCTGGGCGACACGGTCCAGGTCATCCCGCACATCACGAACGAGATCAAGGAACGGATCCGCAGCATGGCCGCGGCCGGTCCCGACGGGATCGTTCCGGACGTCGTGATCACCGAGGTCGGCGGCACCGTCGGTGACATCGAGTCGCTCCCGTTCCTGGAGGCGATCCGGCAGGTCCGGCACGACGTCGGCCGCGACCGCGTGCTGTTCCTGCACGTCTCGCTGGTGCCGTACCTGGCGCCGAGCGGCGAGCTGAAGACCAAGCCCACGCAGCACTCGGTGGCCGCGCTGCGCAACATCGGTATCCAGCCGGACGCGATCATCTGCCGGTCCGACCGGGAGATCCCCGAGGCGCTCAAGCGCAAGATCAGCCTGATGTGCGACGTCGACGCGGACGCGGTGATCTCCTGCTCCGACGCGGCCTCGATCTACGACATCCCCAAGGTGCTGCACCGCGAGGGCCTCGACGCTTACGTGGTCCGCCGGCTGAACCTCTCGTTCCGGGACGTCGACTGGACCCGCTGGGACGACCTGCTCGACCGCGTCCACCGCCCGCACCACACGGTGACGATCGCGCTGGTCGGCAAGTACATCGACCTGCCCGACGCCTACCTGTCGGTCACCGAGGCGCTGCGCGCGGGGGGCATCGCCAACTACGCGAAGGTCGACATCCGCTGGGTCCCGGCCGACCGGTGCGCGACGCCGGCCGGCGCGGCGGCCGCGCTGGCCGACGTCGACGGGGTGCTGATTCCGGGCGGGTTCGGGGTCCGGGGCATCGACGGGAAGCTCGGCGCGATCCGCTACGCCCGGCAGAACCGCATCCCGACGCTGGGCCTGTGTCTGGGCCTTCAGTGCATGGTGATCGAGGTGGCCCGGTCGCTGGCCAAGCTGGAGGGCGCCGACTCGACCGAGTTCACACCGGACGCACCGCACCCGGTGATCTCGACGATGGCCGACCAGAAGGACGTCGTGGCCGGTGACCGGGACATGGGCGGGACGATGCGCCTCGGCGCGTACCCGGCCGCGCTGGCGCCGGGCAGCATCGTGGCCGAGGCCTACGGCAGTACGACCGTGAGCGAGCGCCACCGGCACCGGTACGAGGTCAACAACGCCTACCGCAAGCAGCTGACGGCCGTCGGGCTGGAGTTCTCCGGGACCTCGCCGGACGGGACGCTGGTCGAGTTCATCGAGCTCGATCGCGAGCAGCACCCGTACTTCGTCGCGACCCAGGCGCACCCCGAGTTCAAGTCGCGCCCGACCCGCTCCCACCCGCTGTTCCGGACGTTCGTGGCGGCCGCGCTGGAGTACAACGACGCCGGCCGGCTGCCGGTCGAGGTCCCGGTGCAGGACGCGCCCGCGGGTGCCCTCTCGTGACCTACGACGTGGTGGCCCGGACGACGCAGTTCTCGTCCGGCCGGGTGATCGACGTGGTCACCGACGAGGTGACGATGCCCGGCGGCCGCACCGCGCTGCGTGACTGGGTGGTGCACCCGGGGGCGGTCGGGGTGGTGGCGGTCGACGACGCCGACCGGGTGCTGCTCGTGCACCAGTACCGGCACCCGGTGGGGCGGGAGCTGTGGGAGCTGCCGGCCGGGCTGCTGGACGTCGACGGGGAACTCGCCGTGGTGTCGGCCGGGCGCGAGCTCGCCGAGGAGGCGGACCTGCGGGCGGCCGAGTTCGAGGTGCTCGTGGATCTGCTGACCACGCCGGGGGCGTCGAACGAGGCGATCCGGCTGTACCTGGCGCGCGGGCTGACGCCGACCGACGCCCCGTTCGAGCGTCACGACGAGGAAGCGACGATGACCACGCGCTGGTTCGCGCTGGACGAGGCCGTCGATCGCGTGCTGGCCGGCGAGATCGAGAACGCGGCCGCGGCAGCCGGGATCCTGGCCGCCGCGGCGGCCCGCGCCCGGGGCTGGAAAGGCCTGCGGCCGGCCGGGGCGCCGTGGACGGCTCGCCCCGATCGGGTGTGACGACGAATCGGGCCTACGGCGGCGCGTCGTAGGCCCGATTCGCTGCCGGCCCCCGACGACCGCGCGGGCAAAATAGAGCGCCGCGGCCCGAGGGGCCGCGGCGCTGGGAACGGGGTTGCTCAGTTGGGACGCAGCGGGCGGCCCTGGGCGTCGGTGCCGCCGTTGACGAGGATCATGATCCCGTCGATGAGCGGCCACAGTGCGCCGAGACCACACGTGAGCCACGTCGCCGCGATCTGACCGATCGCGATGCCGGTGTGACCGGTGTAGAACCGGCCCGCGCCGAAGCTGCCGAGCAGGATGCCGAGCAGGCCCGCGATGAGCTTCGACTTGTCGGAGTACGGAAGACCCGTCTGCGGGTCGACAGCGCCGTACCCGGGCTGGCCGCCCGGGTAACCGCCCGGCTGGCCGCCGGGGTAACCGCCCGGCTGACCGCCGGGGTACTGGCCAGGAGGTGGAGAGTAGGTCATGGCGCCGCAGCGTAGCGACCTTTGGTTACGTCGGACGATCGGGTAGGCGACACCAGTTAATTAGTGTCCGGTTTCTGTCTCGCTGACCGTCGTTTTGTCGTGATTGCTGAGAACGTTCTTTCACGCAGTGCCGAGGAAGGCCTCGCTGACCGTCATGGTTTCTCCACACAACCTGCATACCGGCCGAGCTCAGCGGGCATCTTCTTCCCGGGCAGAAGAAACCGTTGTAGCCTGCGGGTCAAGCCAATGTTTCCGAGGTACTGACGCTTGATTGCCTCGGTTTCCGAATCGAGAAGGTGGGCTAGGTGAAGATCGGTGTCCCGGCAGAGGTGAAGAACCACGAATACCGGGTGGCGCTGACGCCGGCCGGCGTCCAGGAGCTCGTCCGGCACGGGCACGACGTGGCCGTCGAAGCCGGCGCCGGGCTCGGCTCCTCGCTCACCGACGCGGACTTCGCCGCCGCCGGCGCGCGGATCGTCGAGGGTCCGGACGCGGTCTGGAGCGAAGCCGAACTCGTGCTCAAGGTGAAGGAGCCGATCGCCGAGGAGTACGACCGGATGCGCGAGGGGCAGACGCTCTTCACGTACCTGCACCTGGCCGCGTCCAAGGAGTGCACGGACGCGCTGGTCGAC
The DNA here is from genome assembly GCF_006912135.1 of Cryptosporangium phraense. Classification (NCBI taxonomy): domain Bacteria; kingdom Bacillati; phylum Actinomycetota; class Actinomycetes; order Cryptosporangiales; family Cryptosporangiaceae; genus Cryptosporangium; species Cryptosporangium phraense. The sequence continues at coordinate 29,674 of NZ_VIRS01000053.1, forward strand.
CGCAAGATCACCGGCATCGCCTACGAAACCGTGGAGCTGCCCGACCGGTCGCTGCCGCTGCTCGCGCCGATGAGCGAGGTCGCCGGGCGGCTCGCGCCCCAGGTCGGCGCGTACCACCTGATGGCGTCGGGCGGTGGCCGGGGGACGCTGATGGGCGGCGTGTCCGGGGTCTACGCGGCCAAGACCGTGGTCATCGGGGCCGGCGTCTCGGGCATGAACGCGGCCGCGATCGCGCTGGGCATGCAGGCCGAGGTGCTGCTGCTCGACACCGACATCAACAAGCTGCGTGCGGCCGACCGCATCTACCAGGGGCACCTGCAGACCGTGGCGTCGAACAGCTACGAGATCGAGCGGGCGGTCGTCGACGCCGACCTGGTGATCGGCGCGGTGCTGGTGGCCGGGGCCCGCGCGCCCAAGCTGGTCACGAACGCGACGGTGGCCGAGATGAAGCCGGGCAGCGTGCTCGTCGACATCGCGATCGACCAGGGCGGCTGCTTCGAGGACTCGCGCCCGACCACCCACGCCGACCCGACCTACCGCGTCCACGACTCGGTGTTCTACTGCGTCGCGAACATGCCGGGCGCGGTGCCGCACACGTCCACCTACGCGCTGACCAACGTCACGCTGCCGTACGTCCTCAAGCTGGCCGACCACGGCTGGAAGGACGCGCTGCGCGCGGACCCGGCGCTCGCGCTCGGCCTGAACACCTACGACGGGCAGGTCGTCTACGAGCCGGTGGCCGCGGCCCACGGCCGGACCGTCCTGCCGCTGGCCGACGTTCTTGCCTGAAGCCCTGCAGCGGACCGTGCGGGGTTACCTCGACCATCTCGCGGTCGAGCGCAACCTCGCGCGCAACACGTTGCTGGCCTACCGCCGCGACCTCGATCGGTACGTCGCTTTTCTGCAGGCCCGGGGCGTCGACGGGCTGGCCGGGGTGGGGGAGCGGGACGTCGGTGAGTTCCTCGCGTCGCTGCGCTCCGGCGACGAGGACCACCCGCCGCTGGCCGCGTCGTCCGCGGCCCGGGCCGTGGTGGCGGTCCGCGGACTGCACCGGTTCGCGGTCCGCGACGGCCGCGCCGGCGCGGACCCGGCCCGCGAGGTGAAGCCCCCGACGCCCGCGCGCCGGTTGCCCAAGGCACTGCCCCTGTCCGACGTAGAAGCCCTTCTGGACGCCGCCGGGGCCGGCGACGGGGAGCCGCGGGCACTACGCGACCGGGCGCTGCTCGAGGTGCTGTACGCGACCGGAGCGCGCATCTCCGAGGCGGTCGGCCTGGTCGTCGACGACGTGCCGCCCCCGGACGGGGAGCGAGACACGGTCGTGCTGACCGGCAAGGGCGACCGCAGCCGCCTGGTGCCGATCGGGTCCTACGCCCGCCGCGCGATCGACGCCTACCTGGTGCGCGCCCGTCCGGCCCTGGCCATCGCCGGCCGGGGCACCCCGGCGCTGTTCCTCAACGCCCGCGGCGGACGCCTGACCCGGCAGGGCGCCTGGGGAATCCTGTCCGCGGCCGCCTCGCGGGCCGGGCTCGAGGGCCGGGTGTCCCCGCACACCCTGCGTCACTCGTTCGCGACCCACCTGCTCGACGGCGGCGCGGACGTGCGGGTCGTGCAGGAGCTGCTGGGGCACGCGTCGGTGGCGACGACCCAGATCTACACGCTGGTCACCGCCGAGCGACTGCGCGAGGCCTACCTGACCGCGCACCCCCGGGCCCTGGGCTGACCCAAGGGTGGAATCCGGGGGATACCCGGATGAGCCGCGACTCGTTTCTCGCCAGGCTGGGTGCCGACGCGAGGAGGTCGGGCGATGCGACGGATCGCTGCGGTGGTGCTGCTGGTCGCGGCTCTCGGGCTGATCAGCGGCTGCGACTGGTTACTCCGGGACAAGACCGAGAAGCACTACGAGGTCGGCGGCGGCGTCCACACGGTGTCGGTGACCGGCACCGCCGTCGACCTCGACGTCGTCGCCGGGAAGGGACCGATCTCGGTCGACGAGATCATCCGCTACAACGGCGACGTCCCCGAGACGGGTCACCAGGTCCGCGGCGGGGTCCTGACGCTGGACTCCGACGGGTGCACCGCGGGTAAGGCGTGCCGGGTGCGGTACCGGGTCACGGTGCCGGCCACCGTCGCGGTGCAGGCCGACCTCGACGCCGGGACCATCGAGACGACCGGGCTGTCCGGCCGGCTCGCCCTGCGGCTCGGCGCCGGTCAGGTGACCGCCCACCGCGCGCTCAGCCGCTCGGCCGACGTCCGGGTCGACGTCGGTGACGTCGACCTCCGTTACGCGGCGGTACCGGACCGGGTCGCGGTCACGTCGAGCACCGGCGCGGTCGAGGTGACGCTCCCCGGCCAGGGCCCGTACGCGGTGACGACGCGGATCGACGTCGGCCAGAACACGGTGAAGGTGCCGTCGGTTCCCGGCGCGGCCCACGCCGTCGACGTCCGGGTGGACGTCGGCCAGATCACGGTCTCGCCCGCCTAGTCCAGTGAGGACCACGGTTGCAGGCGGTGAACGACACGCCGAGCGACTTGCAGTTTTATCGACATTCTTTGCTTTGACCCCACTGGATCCCTAGGGTTTCGTTGCAAGTTCGGCGGCGGGAGCTGGTGAGATGTCAACGAACCCGGTGATGAGCGACGACGCGGGCGCTCTGGAACAGGCCACCCTCGACCTGGCGAGCCTCGGCATCGTCAAGGATGCGCGGCCGGATCGCCGGTCGGACGAGAGCGCCTCGCCCAGAGAAGGCCACGGCCCGGCCCGGATCATCGCGCTCTGCAATCAGAAGGGCGGCGTCGGCAAGACCACGAGCACGATCAACCTCGGTGCCGCGCTGGCCGAGTGCGATCAGCGGGTCCTGCTCGTCGACTTCGACCCGCAGGGTGCGCTCTCGGTCGGCCTCGGCGTCAACGCCTACGACCTCGAGCTGACCGTCTACAACCTGCTCATGCAGTCCGGCATCCGCACCGAGGACGTGCTGGTCAAGACCAACGTCGCCGGTCTCGACTTACTGCCGTCCAACATCGACCTGTCCGCTGCCGAGGTGCAGCTGGTCAGCGAGGTGGCCCGGGAGCAGACGTTGGAACGCGCGCTCCGCCAGGTCAAGGACGACTACGACTACATCCTGATCGACTGCCAGCCGTCGCTGGGCCTGCTGACCGTCAACGCGCTCACCGCGGCCCACGGCGTCATCGTCCCGCTGGAGTGCGAGTTCTTCTCACTCCGTGGTCTGGCGATGCTCATCGACACGATCGACAAGGTCAAAGACCGGCTCAACCCCGACCTCGAGCTCGACGGCATCCTCGCGACGATGTACGACTCGCGCACCGTCCATTCTCGCCAGGTACTGTCCCGGGTCGTGGAGGCGTTCGGCGACAAGGTGTACGACACGGTGATCTCGCGCACCGTGCGTTTCCCGGAGACGACGGTGGCCGGCGAGCCGATCACCACGTGGGCTCCCGGGTCCGGCGGGGCGAAGGCGTACCGGGCATTGGCCCGCGAGGTGCTCGGCAGGTGAGGCGACGGGTTCAGCTTCCCGGCGCGTCCGAGCTGTTCCGGATGACGACGTCAACCGGCGCCAGCACGGTCGAGGTGATCGGCGGGACGCCGACCGCCGCACCCCGTCCGGCCCCCTCGCGGTCCGTACGGCCCGACGATCGTCCGGCCGAGGTGACGCCGATCCGCGCGTCGCCGCGGGCTCCGAGCGGCCGGCAGCGGCACGATGAGAAGATCACCGTGTACCTGTCCTCCGGTGAGCTGCTCGAACTCGAGCGGACCCGGCTGGATCTGCGGGCTCGTCACGGCATCGGCATCGACCGCGGCCGTATCGTCCGGGAGGCGATCGCGATAGCGCTGGCGGAGTACGACCAGAACGGAGAGCACTCGCTGCTCGTCCGACGGCTCGCGAGCGGCCACTGACGTGCTGTTCGCGCTCGGGTCGCCGGTAGCGTTCGCCGGCCTGCTGGTGGCGTTCGTGCTCGGGCTGGTGATCCGCGTGGTCGCCATCCGGCTCGTCCAGCGTCGGCGGGTGCCGGCAGGCTGGGACGTGCCCCGGCGGTCCGGCGGCAAGCTCGTCGACGTCCGGCGGGACGTCGACATCTTCGGCGTGGTGGCCGCGGTCGTCGGCGGTACCGGGTGGGGCAAGAAGCTCGAGGATTCCGGGATGGCGCCGGCGCCGCTACGGACGCTGCTGGCCGGGCCGATCGCGGTGCTGGTGGCGTCGCAAGTCGCGTTCCTGGCGTTCATCCTGGTCGCCGGGCCGGTGTCGCTCGGGTCGCTGAGCGCGTCCAGCGTGCTGCGGGGCGACCTGAGCGGCGGGACCAGCGTCGAGCTGTTCCTGCTGTCGCTGGCGGTCGGGCTGCTGTGCTTCGGGCTGCTCGACCTCGTCCCGCTGCCGCCGCTCGACGGCTGGGGGCTGCTCCGGCACGCGGTGAAGCGTCCCGGAACCGGGTTCCAGAAGGCCCGGTACTGGCTCGAGGATCAGAACGTCGGCATCGCGATCCTGCTCGCCGGGATGCTGTTGCCGCTGTTCCGGGGCCTGCCGCTGTTCCTGTTCCTGCTCGACATCGTGTGTTGGCCGTTCTTGCTGCTGTGGGGTTGAGGGTACGGTTTCTGCCGTGACCGAAAGCCTGGAAGCTCCGCAGCAGGGCTCGGGCTACGGCGAGAAGTTCCACATCCGTCTGGAGAACTTCGAGGGCCCGTTCGACCTGCTGCTCCAGCTGATCAGCAAACACAAGCTGGACGTCACCGAGGTCGCGCTCAGCCAGGTCACCGACGACTTCATCGCGCACATCCGGGGGATGGGCGACGACTGGGACCTCGGCCAGGTCAGCGAGTTCCTGCTGATCGCGGCCACGCTCCTGGACCTGAAGGCGGCCCGGCTGCTGCCCGCGGCCGAGGTCGAGGACGAGGAAGACCTCGCGCTGCTCGAGGCCCGTGACCTGCTGTTCGCGCGGCTGCTGCAGTACCGGGCGTTCAAGCAGGTGGCGTCGTTCATCTCCGAGCGCGAGCAGGAGGGGTCGACGCGCTGGCCCCGGGCGGTGCAACTCGAGCCCCGGTTCGCGGCGGCCATGCCCGAGGTGCTGCTCGGGCTCGGCCCGGACGCGTTCGCCGCGCTGGCCGTGAAGGCGATGACGCCGAAGCCCGTGCCGACCGTGTCGATCGACCACATCCACGCGCCCCGCGTCTCGGTGCGTGAACACGCGGCGATCCTGCGGGAGAAACTGGCCCAGCTGGGGAGTGCGTCGTTCCGGACGCTCTGCTCGGACTGCGCGAACACGCTCGAGGTCGTCGCGCGGTTCTTGGCCCTGCTCGAGCTCTACCGCGAGGGCGTGTTGCATTTCGACCAGGTCGAACCGCTGGGCGAGCTCCACGTACGCTGGGTAGGCGGCAGCGAGAGCGTTGCCGTGGAGATCGACGAGTACGGCGAGGAAGAGCTTCCCGCCGTGCCGGCCAGCCGCGCGGCGCCGGAGATCGAGACGAAGGAACCTGGGTGAACGAGGAAGGCGTGCTGTTCGGCGATCCGGAGCCCGAACGTGACCGGATCGAACCGGCGCTCGAGGCGATCCTCATGGTCGTCGACGAGCCGGTGACCGAGGGGCTCCTCGCCCAGACCCTGGGCTGCCCGGTGCCCGACGTGACCACCGCGCTGCGTGGCCTCGCGGAGGAGTACACCGAGGCCGGGCGGGGTTTCGAGCTGCGTCAGGTCGCGGGTGGCTGGCGTCTCTACACGCGGTCGGAATACGCGCCGTACGTGGAGCGGTTCGTCCTGGAGGGCCAGCAGGCCCGGCTCACCCAGGCCGCGCTCGAGACGCTGGCGGTCATCGCCTACAAGCAGCCGGTCACCCGGTCGTCGGTAGCGGCGATCCGCGGCGTTTCGGTGGACGGGGTGATCCGGACGCTACTGTCCCGCGGGTTGATCGAGGAGTGCGGTACGGACCCGGAGACCGGTGGGTACCAGTTCCGGACGACGACGTTGTTCCTCGAGAAGCTCGGTCTCAACTCTTTGGACGAATTGCCGGCGCTCGCGCCGCTGCTGCCTGGAATGGATGCCCTGGATGATGTCATCGCCGCGTCGTAACCCCACGCCCCGCGGGAGCGGCGCGAACGACGCAGGATCGCGTCGCGCCGACCCCCGCCGCGGAGGCGGTGC
>NZ_VIRS01000054.1 GCF_006912135.1 Cryptosporangium phraense
CGATGCGGCACCTCTGGGGCACGCGCAGCGCGGCGGCGCGCAGCTCGGAGCGGCGCAGCACGGCGGCGCGCAGCGCGGTGGGGCGCCGGCGCGCGGGGTCGCGCCCCCGGGCCTGCCCCGGCAGGTCGCACCGGGTGCATCCCGGCCGGCACCAGCAGGCATGCCTCGACCGGCCGCCGCGGGCGGCTACCGGCCAGGAGCCCCAGCCGGCGCCGGAGCACCAGGCCGCCCGGGAACACCGGCCGGCGCCGGAACACCAGGCCGCGCGGGAACACCGGCCGGCGCGGGAACGCCGGGCGGCGCGGGAGCGGTGTCGGCTCAGCGCCCGTGGGGGCCGCCGGGCGGGCGGCCGATCCCCAGCGCCGGAGTGCAAGCCCCCCGGGCCCCTGGAGGAACCCGACACATCCCCTGGGACCGCCTCCAGTGCCCACCGATCGCCAGCCGAACCGGACGGCGCATCTGGAGCAACATCGTCCTGGTCCTCGTCGTGCTCGGGCTGATCGACGCGATCGCCCAGACCCCGAGCGTCCGCTCGTTCCTGGTCGGCGGCCCACTGACCCAACCGCCCTGGCTCGGCGGCGCCTTCGACGCCAGCACCCGCCTGACCCGGGCCACCGCCGGGCTACCCGACCCGCTCACCACCTGGGTCACCGCGAACGGCGCGGCCGCCGTCGCCGGGCGCCTGGCCGCGGTCCCGCTGCTGCTGCTGGCCTGCGTCGCGCTGGTCCGCCGCGGCGGCACCGCTTCCTGGGCGATGGCCGCCAAGACCGCCGCGGGCTGGGTCGGCACGCTGGTGGCCGTCCTGCTGGCGGCCCGCTACCTGGCCACCGGTTTCCAGTCACTGCTGTGGGCCGTGTCCGCCCTCAGCTGGTGGCTTGTACTTTTCCTACCCGTATTGGTCGTGCTCACCAAGCGAGCTGCGGGCCCGAATCACTAATTCCAGAAAATCGATGTCTGCTGTGGAATCCGCGGCGGCCACTTACGCGATCGGCCAGGCCGTCTGAACCGACCGTGGATAACTATCGTCCAAACTCGCGTGTGGGCGATACTCTGTCCCCACGGCTAATTCCTGGGGGGAAGATTGTCGACGCGTAGCTCATCCAGCTCCGCGCTCGCTCTGTCGCGCGCGGCGACCGGGGGTGGGCGGGTCGAGTTGATCCTGTTGACCGATTCAGTCGATCCACAATTCATCGTCCTCATGGCCAAACAGGTTGGGAGTTCACTCTCCATCGAGTTGCCAACCGCCTCAAGCGCACCCAAGCGACTTGCACAGGTCATCGAGGAAGAGGCAAGGGGGCAACTCGGATTACAGATCCGCTTTCTCGGGTTCGTTGAGTTTTCCGTCGAGGCGGACTGCCGCATCGTGGCGGCTGTAGTCCTCACCGACCCCGCTGTGCCCAAGGCGACAAAGCTCGGTCAAGACCTACGCATCCTCTCGGAAGCCGATATACGCGACGAGCATATTACCGATCTGGCACTCTACGATGCCGCGCGCGAGTGGTGCATCACCGAGATCGAATCACACACGCTTAACGAGCGTATCAGTAGTGCGGTTGAGTCCTCTATCGCCTATTTGAGTCGTAACCTCTCCCACGAGCGCCCAGACGACGCTCCGCTGGAGAGAGAGACTAGTATCCCTTACAACGGCCTGTGGGGCTGGTCGATGTTGATGGATCAGACCGATGTCGGTGTGTTGTCCACCGCTCAGGGCATCCTGGCTTACCGGCATGCTGATCGCCAGCCCAGCGATACTATAGGCAGCGCGGTAGAGTCGCTCGAGCGTCTCCAGAACACTGATGGCGGTTGGCGGGTACGGCGGGCACTCACTGGCAATCCGAGCGACAAGTCAGTGACAGAGAGCACTTGCTACTGCGTTTGGGCGCTATTGGAGATTGGCCGCCCTCACACCGATCCAGTAGTTAGTAAGGCCGTTACCTGGCTGCGCGAGCACGTCCAGCAGGATGGTGGCTGGGCCTCCACCGCAGACGGCACCGAGTCGCACCTCTATCCAACCGCCCTCGCCGTCCGTGTCCTGGCGCGTTGCGAACACAGTGAGGAACTCGCGCAGGGCCTATGGTGGCTGCGCCAGGCACAGGATCCAGACTCTGGCGCCTTCTTCGCACCCAAGCGTCCCCAGGGTTGGGATGCCGATGACCGGCGTTTCGCATATACCGCTCATGCTGTGCTGAGCCTCCTCGCCGCCGGCGTGCCGGAGGACGACGATGTGATCCGATCGGCCTGCGGGTTCTTATCGCTCGAGTTCGACGAGGACGGACCCGAGCCTTGGCCGTCACGGGCGACGACCACTCGGATCGACCGAGCCACGGCGTCGAACATGGAATTCAAGCATTTTGCCACCCCTTGGGTGATCGCGGCCTTGATTACGGCTGGCCACGGCGTCGATGACATGGTTGTCCTCCGCGCAGTCGAGAAGCTTCTCAAACGCCAGCTATCCGATGGCCGTTGGCGCTGCGAACTCGCCGACAACGATCGAACTACGCTCTGGGCATTACATGATGCCCTCTTCGCACTACGCACGATCCGCGAATCCACCCGCAGCCGCTTGCCGATGATTGCGTTGAGCCGACAACGGGACGATGAGCGCAAGCGTATATCCGAAGCGCTTACCCGGCTATTGGCGGCTACCGCACCGCAGCCAGCTCCCCAGAACGGCATCGCCTGGCGGCGCTTCCTGTACGGCTGGCTCGCCGCCCTCACCGTTTTTGTTCTATTGTTACTCCTGGCTCAACTCGGGTTCGACCTATTCGGCCCCGGATCCGCATTGCGCAAGGTTCTCGGGACTGTCGGCGCCTTCATACTCGCAGTCGCTACTGCAACCGTCCCTCAAGTCGTCACTGAGGAGCACAAGCGACGCCGCGGCAGGGAGGAACGGCACCAAACGTGAGGAGTTGACCGCACATGCGCGTGCAGTGGAAGACAGCCGTCGATTGGCATCAGCACCTGACCGTAGCGAAGGAGTGTGCAGAAGCTGCCGCTCAACGCATCTCTGATGAGTTCGGCCATCGTCATATCACCGGCGAGAAGGGGCCGTACGACGTTCAACTACGCGCCGATTTGGTATCGGAAGACACGATCGTTTCAGGGATCCATCAGGCATATCCTGACCATCGAATAATTTCCGAAGAGCACACCCTCAAGTGGTTGAATGACGAGCACACATGGTTTGTCGACCCGCTCGATGGAACCAATAATTTCGGCTACGGAGTCGCTCACTGCGCAGTTGCGATCACCCTCTTCCACCGCGACGAACCCGTGGTGGCCGTCGTCCATGACCCGGTCGTCAAACGTCGCTATTACGCGCAGGCTGACGCAAAGCAGGCTCTAAGGCCAGCGCCACTTCGTAGCGAACCCGTACCACTTCGGCGGGCTTCAATCTCCTACGTCACGAATTACACGCCAGAGGCCCGACGCTACGGACTTGCGCTCGAACGGCGCCTCCGCGACGAGTGCAAGCGCGTGTTCACGCTCTGGGCACCGTCTCTCGATCTAGCGCTTATATCCGCAGGTGGTCTCGACGCCATGGTGTGTGTCGACGCGAACTTCCTCGACGTCTGCGCCGGCCTCTTCCTACTCGAGCAGAACGGTGGCTGCGTGCTCGGCCTCGGTGGAGAACGCCTTCCCCTCACCAAGTCTCTTGCGGACGCTCCAGTATCGTTCGTTGCCGCCCGTGACGGACACCTGGCTCAAGATCTCTTCCAACATGTTCGGGAAGCGATACACGGCGTATGACCTCGTCAGCGCGAAGCTCTAGACTTCCGATTTCGACTGTCAACTTTCACGTGTGGCAGCCGTGTAACATGCACTGCCATTTCTGTTTTGCTACTTTTCGTGACGTCCGATCGGACGTTCTGCCCGCTGGGCACCTAGAGCGCTCCGAAGCCCGAATGGTCATCGCCGCGCTAGGCCGCTACGGGTTCGAGAAGATCACGTTTGCAGGTGGGGAGCCGCTACTTTGCCCGTGGTTACCCGACCTCCTGCGTGAAGCGAAAGCTCACGGGATGGCCACCTCCATAGTTACCAACGGAAGCCTTCTCGACGAGGAGTATCTGGCGCGTACCCACACCGACCTCGACTGGCTCGCCCTAAGTATCGATAGCGTGGACCCTACGGTTCTACGCCTCACTGGCCGTCAGACGCGCGGACGCCCGCTATCGGAGGTCGACTACCTCCATCTGTGCGCGACCGCTGCCTCACTGGGTATCGCCATCAAGATCAATACAGTTGTCACGGCCGCCAATTGGCACGAGGATCTCACTGGTTTTCTCGCTGACGCCCGGCCACATCGGTGGAAGGCGATGCGCGTGCTCCCGATGGCGGACCAGAATAGCGGCGCGGTAGAGGCCTTCCTGATTAGCAGCGAGCAGTTCTGGACGTACGTCGACCGTCACCGGGCGCTGCGATGTCTAGGCATTGACATAGTGGCAGAAGACAACAACGACATGCTCGGCACTTACGTCATGGTCGACCCGGCCGGCCGCTTCGTTGACAACCTCGACGGTCGGTACCGTTACAGCGCCCCGATCCTCCAGGTGGGAGCTGAGAAGGCGCTCGGCCAGATACGCCTCGACCGCAGTGGCTTCCTACGCCGCGGAGGCGAATACCAATGGGTCCGCTGAGCGTCTCCTACTGGCGTGCGAGCAGCCCCGCGGCCTCGGTGGCCCAGTACGTCAGCACGAAGTCGGCCCCGGCCCGCCGGGCCCCGACCAACGTCTCGAGCATGACCTGCTCCCGGTTGATCCACCCGTTGGCCGCCGCCGCCTCGACCATCGCGTACTCACCCGACACCTGGTACGCCGCCACCGGCACGTCGACCGCGTCCGCGACCTGACGCAGCACGTCGAGGTACGGCAGCGCGGGCTTGACCATGATGATGTCGGCGCCCTCGGCGATGTCGAGCGCGACCTCGCGCAGCGCCTCGGCCGCGTTCGCCGGGTCCTGCTGGTAGGTCTTGCGGTCGCCCTTGAGCTGCGACTCCACCGCGTCGCGGAACGGCCCGTAGAACCCGGACGCGTACTTCGCCGCGTAGGCCAGGATCACCGTGTTCGTGTGCCCGGCCGCGTCGAGCGCCGCCCGGACGACGCCGACCTGGCCGTCCATCATCCCGGACAGCCCGAGCACGTGCGCACCGGCGTCGGCCTGCGCGACCGCCATCTCGGCGTAGCGCAGCAGCGTCGCGTCGTTGTCGACCGAGCCGTCGGCGGCCAGGACTCCGCAGTGCCCGTGGTCGGTGAACTCGTCCAGGCAGAGGTCGCTCATCACGACCGTGTCGGCGCCGACCTCGGCGATCACGTCCGCGATCGCGTCGTTGAGCACCGCGTCGGTGGTGCCGCAGTGGTCGCGCTCGGTCGGCACGCCGAACAGCATGATGCCGCCGACGCCGGCCGCGACCGACTCGGCCGCGGCCCGGCGAAGCGAGTCCCGCGAGTGCTGGAAAACGCCCGGCAGCGACCGGATCGGCCGCGCCTCCGGGATGCCTTCCTTGACGAAGAGCGGGAGGACGAGGTCGGCCGGGTTCACCCGGATCTCCGACACGAGCCGACGCATGGCCGGGCTCTGCCGCAGCCGCCGCGGACGAACGCTCGGGAACCCGCCACCGCCGCCGCTACTGCCCGGGGTCAGCCCGGGGCAGAGCTTCTCGAGTGACGGCGCACCGGCCGTGGCCCGCCGCAACGTCCCGCTCATCGTCTCTCCCTCACTCGTCGCCGCCTGTACCCGAAAGTACGCCGGGAGACAGGCAATCGTTCAGCGTGCCAGCCGACCGGCCGTCGGCCCCTGGGCCTTGGCGCCCCGGCGCGGCTTGGCCGGCAGCGACGCCAGCTTCTCCCGCAGCTCGAGCGCGTACTCGGCCAGCGACTCGACCAGCGACGGCACGTTCGCGGTCTCCGGCTGCACGTCGACGCGCAGCCCGAGCTCGCGGGCGGTGTCGGCGGTCTTCGGCCCGATGCAGGCCACGACCGTGCGGGCGTGCGGCTTGCCGGCGATGCCGACCAGGTTCCGCACCGTGGACGACGACGTGAACAGCACGGCGTCGAACCCGCCTGACTTGATCGCGTCCCGGATCGGCGCGGGCGGCGGGGCGGCCCGAACGGTGCGGTAGGCCGTGACGTCGTCGACCTCCCAGCCGCGCTCGATCAGGCCGGCGGCCAGCGTCTCGGTCGCGATGTCGGCCCGCGGCAGCAGGATCCGGTCGATCGGGTCGAGCACCTCGTCGTAGGGCGGGAAGTCTGCCAGCAGGCCGTCGCTGGACTGCTCACCGCTGGGCAGCAGCTCGGCCTTGACGCCGAACGCCTCCACCGCGGCCGCGGTCGCGTCGCCGACGCAGGCGATCTTGACGCCGGCGAACGCCCGCGCGTCGAGCCCGAACTCGGCGAACTTCTCCCAGACCGCCTTCACCGCGTTGGTCGAGGTGAAGATGACCCACTCGTACCGGCCGGTGACCAGGCCCTTGATCGCGCGCTCCATCTGGGCCGGCGTCCGGGGCGGCTCGACGGCGATCGTCGGCACCTCCTCCGGGATCGCGCCCCAGCCGCGGAGCTGGGCGCTCATCGCACCGGCCTGCTCCTTGGTGCGGGGCACCAGCACCTTCCAGCCGTACAGCGGACGCGACTCCCACCAGGAGAGCTTGTCGCGCAGGCCCACGCCGGCCCCGATCGAGACGACCAGCGTTCCGTAGAGCCCGATCGCCGCGTCGACGATGCCGTCCAGCGTCGCCACCGACGTCGACTGGGTGTCGGTGGTGCCGTCGCCGGTGACCAGCACCGTCGCCTGGCCGCTCATCCCGGCCGAGAGCAGCCCGTCGCGGACGGCCGGCAGGTCACCGGCGTCCAGAGTGAGCGTCAGCGTGCCCGGGACCGCGACCATCGCGTCGAAGTCGAGCGCGGTGACGTCACGGACCTCGACCGTCGTCCGCAGACCGCCGGCCGGCGCACCGGCGTAGCCGGTGACCCCCTCGGCGAGCGGAACACCGGGAACCACCTCGAACGGGACCGACGTCCGGGCGACGGCCTGCACCTCGCGGACGATCGACTCCGACGTCAGCGGGTCGCCGGCCACCAGGCGGGCCACCGTGCGTCCGGAGCGGGCCCCGGAGAGCAGTACCTTCGCGACGTCCCCGGCTGCGCCCTCGGCGACGCTGACCTCGACCGACTCCGGCGCGGAGGCGACCACCGCGGCGAGGAGCGTGGGCGGCAGCGACCGGTCGTGCAGGATGTGGTCGGCGTCGGCGACGGCCTCGAGCGCACGTCGGGTGAGCAGCCCCGGGTCGCCGGGGCCTGCCCCGACGAACGTGATCCGGCCGGTCGTGGAGCGACGGGTCATGCGGTTCTCCCCATCAGGGTGTCGGCGCCTGCGGCGAGGAGGTCGGCAGCGAGCTGCCTCCCGACCGCTCCGGCGTCGGTGTGCAAACTGTCGTACGTAGCGGGGACGGGGATCGTCCGTGCGTCGGTCAGCACGGACGTTCCGTCCAGGGCCGCGACCCGGGCCCGCAGGGTGAGCTGGTCGGCGTCGATCGAGGCCCAGGCGGCGACCGGGGCACTGCACCCGGCCTCGAGTGCGGCCAGCAGCGCGCGCTCGGCGGTCACCTCGGCCCGGGCCGTCGGCGCCTCGATCGCGCCGAGCAGCGCAACCAGTTCGGCGTCGTCGGCGCGGCACTCGACCGCGAGCGCACCCTGGGCCGGCGCGGGCACCAGGACGTCGGGGTGGAGCGCTTCAGTGATCTCGGTGGCCCGTCCGAGACGGGCCAGGCCGGCGACGGCCAGCACGACCGCGTCCAGCTCACCGCTGCTGACTTTGTTCATCCTGGTGTCAACGTTCCCGCGAATCGGCACGCAGACCAAATCCGGCCGGGCGATGAGCACCTGCGCGACCCGCCGGGGCGCCCCGGTGCCCACCCGGGCGCCGGACGGCAGCTTCTCCAGCGTCAGCCCGTCGCGCGAGATCAGCGCGTCGCGGGGGTCGGCCCGGAACGGGACGGCGGCGATCGTCAGGCCGTCGGCGGGCGCGGTCGGGAGGTCTTTGTACGAGTGCACGGCGAAGTCGATCTGGTCGGCGAGCAGCGCGTCGCGCAGTGCGGACACGAACACGCCGGTGCCGCCGATCTGGGTCAGCAGCGTGGTGCGGTCGCGGTCGCCCTCGGTGCTGATGTGCACCAGCTCGACCTCGCGCCCGGTGGCCGCGGTGAGCGTGTCGGCGACGTCACCGGACTGAGCCAGCGCGAGCTTGGAGGCCCGCGTGCCCAGCCGCAGGGGGCGACTCATCCGTGCACCTCGCTCTCGGCGATGACCCAGGGGTTGGCACCGTCCGGTTCGACGGTCACGGCCGCGGCCGGCCGCGCGTGCCCGTCGAGGAGGAACAATTCCCGGACCGCCGCAGCGTAGCGGTCTCCGCCAGGGGCGGTGGCCAGCTCTTTCATCCGGACCGTCGGCGTGTGCAGCAACGTCGAGACGACCCGGCGGACGGTCTTCTCCACCTCCCGGCGGGAGGCGTCGTCGAGGTCGGGCAACCGGGAGTGCAACTTCTCCAGCTCGCCCGCGACCACCTGGTCGGCCCGCGCGCGCAGCGCGACCACGGTCGGCGCGACCTCGGTCGACCGCTGCCAGGCGGCGAACGCCTCGACCTCGGTCTCGACGATGGTCCGCGCGCCCTCGACCGCGGCCGACGCCGGTTCGTCGGCCAGCGCCGCGGTCAGCGCCTCGATGTCGAGCACGACGACGCCCGGCAGCGCGTCGACCGCCCGTTCGGTGTCGCGGGGCACGGCGAGGTCGAGAATCGCCAGGTCGGGCGCGTTCGGACCGCGGGCGGCGATGGCGGCCGAGACGTCCTGGTAGGTGAGCACGGCCTCGGTCGCGCCGGTGGCGGTGACCACGATGTCGGCCTCGGAGAGCGCGGCCCGCAGCTCGGTCAGGTCGCCGCCGCGCCCGCCGACGTTCGCGGCCACCCGGCGGGCGGTATCGGCGGTGCGGTTGAGCACCGTGATCGGGCCGACGCCCTCGCGCCGGAGCGTGGCCGCGGCCAGCGCTCCGAGCGAACCGGCCCCGACGACCAGCGCCCGGCGGCCGGCCAGCGACCCGACCCGCTCGGCGCTCACCCGCAGGGCGGCGGTGACGACCGACTGGCCGGCGTGGTCGATGTCGGTGTCGGTGTGGACGCGCTTGCCGACCCGCAGCGCCTGCTGCATGACCTCGTGCAGGACGCGGCCCGGCGCACCGTGCCCGTCGGCCGCGTTGTACGCGTCGCGCACCTGGCCGAGGATCTGCGGCTCGCCGACGACCAGCGAGTCCAGGCCCGAGACGACCGAGAAGACGTGCCGCACCGCGGCGTCCGAATAATGGACGTAGAGGTGATCGGCGAGCTCGGCGATGTGGACGCCGGTGCGGGCCGACAGGACCTGACCGATCTCGTGCAGCGCACCGTGGAACGTGTTGACCGCGGCGTACACCTCGACCCGGTTGCACGTGGAGAGCAGGACGGCCTCGGCCACGTGCGTGCCGCTGATCAGCTCGGCGAGCACCCCGGAGAGCTCGGTGGACGGCACGGACGCGCGCTCGAGCAGGCGTACCGGTGCGGTGCGGTGGTTGAGACCGACGACGACAACGCTCATGCCTGGTGCACGCTCCGCTCGAGGGGCTCGGTTCGATACACGCTCACTGACCGACGACCTCCCGGGCGTCGTCGACTCGCGGAGCCGGCAGGGGGGTCACGGCGCCGCCTTTCATGGTGCCGTTGATCGCGGTGCCGTTGACACCGTGCGGGCCCTTAGCGATGTCGGCCTTCCGCTGTTCGTGGAACGACAGGATCTGCAGCTCGAGCGCGAGATCGACCTTGCGGACGTCGACGCCGTCGGGCACCTGCAGTACGCACGGCGCGAAGTTCAGGATGCTGGTGACGCCGGCCTCGACCAGCCGGTCGGCCACCTCCTGGGCGGCGGCGGACGGCGTCGAGATCACGCCGATCGACACCTGCTCCTCCTCGACGACGCGATCCAGGTCGTCGATGTGCCGGATGTCGAGCCCGGCGATGCGTTCGCCGACCCGCTCGGCGTCCGCATCGAAGAGGGCCGCGATGCGGAACCCGCGGGAGGCGAAGCCGGCGTAGCCGGCCAGGGCGTGGCCCAGATTTCCGACCCCGACCAGGACGACGGCCCACCGCTGGGTCAGGCCCAGCGCGCGGGAGATCTGGTCGACCAGCAGCGAGACCTCGTAGCCGACGCCGCGGGTGCCGTAGGAACCGAGGTGGGACAGGTCCTTGCGGAGCTTGGCCGAGTTGACGCCGGCGGCGACCGCGAGTTCCTCGGACGAGACCGTGTCGCAGCCGGTGTCGGCGAGCGCGTGCAGCGCGCGCAGGTAGACGGGGAGCCGGGCGACCGTCGCTTCGGGCACACCGCGGGTGCGACCCGCGGCGCGGATGCGCGGACGATCTCCGGACATCGGTCTCCTCGACAGTGTGGGACCGCTGTTTTGCACCAGTTACGGGAACAGCGCCTAGCTTCACGTTAGCCGCTTGTGAACGCCTGCACAAAGTCGACGGCGCAGGCCAGAGACGTGGTGACGAGCACCACAGGCACTGTGCGCGGTCGGAACGATTCAGCGCGTGAGGTCGCGGCGCAGGCGCTCTTCCTCGACCCGCCAGAAGCCGTGCTCCCGGCCGTCGAGCAGCACGACCGGCACCCGGTCGCCGTACTCGTAGGCGAGCTCCGGGTCGGCGTCGACGTCGACCTCGGTCCAGGTCAGGCCGGTGTCACGGGCGACCGACTCGATCACGCCCTTGGCGTCGTCGCAGAGATGGCACCCGACCCGGGTCAACAGGGTCACCGTGTGGTCCGTCGCCGCCATGGCCCCACCGTAGACCGCGTCCGTCACTGGAGATTGTTCCGGCAGCGACGGACGAGCCTCTTGTGACGTTCAGGGGGCATTCCCTTCACACCGGACACCACACTGCCCCCAGTCCGGGGGCGGTACCGGGTTTTTGCAACTCTCTGTGGCGCAGCAATGCCAGGATGTGCCGCAGTGCACGACTTGGGGGCCGGAATGGAAGAAATGTCGTGGTATGTGCGTCCCCGACGCGGCGGCAGCCTTGGGGAAAGTATGATCTCTCCGTTATCAGTCATGTACATGCTGTAGTTGGTCCGCCCGGGCACCCAACCGTTCGGCCGAAGTCGTTGCTCGCGACTTCCCCGACGGGCGCGGTGGGCCACGTGGGGGGACGAGCATGATCGGCGGAACGGCGGGATACGGCACGATGCCCCTGGGCACCGAGCTCGATCTTTCCGATCTCCGGTCGGCTCTGACCGATCTCCGTAACCGGACCGGCCTGCGAAGCGCCGGGCTCGGCCTCGGCCTGCGCTGTCTGGCCGGTCGGCACGGTGGGTCCGCCCTGCCGTGGTCTCGCAGTGCCGGCGGTGCGCACGCGGCTCCCAGCGGTGCGCACGCGCTGCCGGACCTGCCCGCGCAGCCCGACACCGAGGCGCCGGCTCCCGAGCCGGAACCCCACCCGGCCGACCCGCGCCGTCCGGCCCGGCCGTCCTCGCGCGCGCTGCGCAACCCGGCGCCGCGTCGGCCGGCCGACGACGACGAGACGACCGGCAGCACGACGGTCGTCGGTCACCCGCCGGTCCACGGTCACGCGGCCGGGAACGCGCCGCCGGGCCACGTCCCGGCGCCGACCCGCGGCCACCGCGGACGGGCACCCGACCGCGACACCGAGCGGGACACCGACCGGCCCTCGGACGACGGCGAAGACGTCTGGCGGCTGGTGCGGCTGGCCCAGGCCGGAGACACCGAGGCGTTCGCGCGGATCTACGACCGGTACTTCGACACGGTCTACCGGTACATCTCGTACCGGATCGGATCCCGCTCGGTCGCGGAAGACCTCACCAGCGAGGTCTGGCTCCGCGCGCTCCGGCGCATCGGCAGCGTGACCTGGCAGGGCCGTGATCTCGGCGCCTGGCTGGTCACGATCGCCCGGAACCTGATCGCCGACCACTACAAGTCGGCTCGGGCCCGTCTCGAGGTCACCACCGCCGACATGCGCGACGCCGACGACGAGGACCACGGTCCCGAAGGGCGTCCGGAGGCGGAGGTGCTGGCCCGGCTGGACAACGCGACGCTGCTGGAAGCGGTCCGCCGGCTCAACCCCGAGCAGCAGGAGTGCATCACGCTGCGCTTCCTGCAGGGCCTCTCGGTCACCGAGACGGCCCAGATCATGGGAAAGAACGACGGCGCGATCAAGGCACTCCAGTACCGGGCGGTGCGGACGCTCGGACGATTGCTCCCGGAGGGATTCACTCTGTGACGGTTCTCCTCTCGGAACGACGCGCACCCGTAACCCGCGGACGGCGCGGCGCGTTAACCGGGGTGCCGAGCAGACGGTCTGCTCGGCACCGGGACGCCGGTACCGAGGGGGCGGAGAGGAGGTGCCCACGGTGATGTTGAGTCCTGCGGAACGCCGACGAGCACGGGACTTCAACGCGCGGGTATCCGGCCGTCGAGGCGCCGAGCGCCGGCATCCGGATCGGGCCCAGCACGTCGCAGGCGCCCATCGGGCGCCGTCGGACGGAATCGACGAACTGGTTCATCTCACCGAACGGCTCGGACGGGCCGGCTCGCAGGTCCGCGCCGACGACGAGTTCCGCGACCGGCTCCGGCAACGGCTCATCGCGGTGGCCTCGGTGCACGGCATCAACGCCGAGCCGGGCTTCAACCCGCCTCCGGCTTCGGTCCCCCGGGCGCTGCCCGACTTCCGCCGCCGCATTCCCCGCCGGGTCACGGTGGTCAGCGGCACGCTCGCCGGCCTGGTGGCCCTCTCCGGCGTCGGGTTCGCCAGCGGTGGCGCCAACCCCGGGGACGCGCTCTACGGCGTCAAGCGCAGCCGGGAGGCGGCCCAGCTGACGCTGGCCCGCTCGTCGGTGGCCCGCGGTCAGCTCCACCTCGACTTCGCGCGCAACCGCCTGGCCGAGGCCGCGGCCGCGATCAACGACCTGCGCCAGCTCACCCGGCTGTTCGACGACATGGACAGCGACACCCGGCTCGGTATGGCCGACCTGGGCAGCGCCGCGGTGACCCAGCACCACCCGGCCCCGCTCGACCTCGTCGACGAGTTCACGCTGGTTCAACAGCGCGAGCTGGCCCACCTGGAGGGCACGACCCGCTCGGACCCCGCCGTCCGCCGGATCCGCGTTTCGCTGGCCCTACTCGACCGGATCAGCGGTCGGTCGGCCGACCTCCGCGCGGTCGTGCGCTGCGCGCCCCCCACCACCAGCGACGAGCTGGGCCCCATCGCCGGAGAGTGTTCTCCGCTCGAGGACGAGGAAACCTCGCTACGCTCGAGCGAGCCGGCGCCGCCGCCGAGCGACTGGTCCACCCCCACCCGGCGGCAGAACTCGGATCGCTCGTCCGGGTCGCCGTCCGCGTCACCGACCGGCAGCGCCGCCGGGAGCACGGCCGAGGGCCAGGCCTCCTCCTCCCCCACCGACGAGGGCAGCTGGGGAGCCAGCCCGTCGAGTTTCGGGGAGAGCATGGTGGTTCCGCAGTCCGGGACCGTCCTGCCGTCACCGCTGACCGGTTCTCCCGAGGACTTCGTCGACAGCGTCGTCGAGAGCGCGCGTCCGACGGACTAAGGCGTCCGCTCCGGACGTTCATGCAGTGGGTGCGTACGTCTCACGTTCTGTTGCCCCGGGCGGCACAGAGCGCGGTAGGCGGCCGACCGTACACTCAGGGCGGGCCGCTTTACGGCGACAACGCGCGTTTCTGCACGTCAGGGTGTTTCGGAGGGAGCAGCGTGAAGACGCTCACTAACCGACGCGGCCGTCCCCGCGAGGATGCTCTCGCGGTCGTGGCCGGAGCCGCCAGCGCGGCTGCCGCCGAGGTCGCGTCGCCGCCGCTCGTCGTGCCGGACTCGACCGCGGCCGCGTTCTTCGACGTCGACAACACGATGATGATGGGCGCGTCGATCTTCCACTTCGCCCGCGGCCTGGCCGCGCGCAAGTACTTCCGCAGCCGCGACCTGTTCGGCTTCGCCGTCCAGCAGGCCAAGTTCCGGATGTCCGGCGTCGAGGACGCGGCCGGGATGACCACGGCCCGCGAGGCCGCGCTGGCGTTCGTCGCCGGCCGCGACGTCTGCGATCTCCTCGGCCACGCCGAGGAGATCTACGACGAGGTCATGGCCAAGCGGATCTGGTCCGGCACCCGGGCGCTGGCCCAGATGCATCTGGACGCCGGGCAGCGGGTCTGGCTCGTCACGGCGACGCCGGTGGAGCTGGCGAACATCATCGCCCACCGGCTGGGGCTGACCGGGGCGCTCGGCACGGTGTCGGAGATCGTCGACGGGAAGTACACCGGCCGCCTGGTCGGTGAGCCGCTGCACGGGCCGGCCAAGGCCGAGGCGGTGCTGTCGCTCGCCCGCCGCGAGGGGCTCGACCTCGACCGGTGCACCGCGTACAGCGACTCGGTGAACGACGTCCCGATGCTCTCGACGGTCGGTACCGGGGTGGCGATCAACCCTGACACGGCGCTGCGGAAGGTCGCGCGGGAGCGGGGCTGGCAGGTGCGTGACTACCGCACGGCCCGCAAGGCCGCCAAGCTCGGCGGCCCCGCGGTGGCGGCAGCCGGCCTGGTCGCGGGCGGAGTGGCCGGCACGTTGGCCGTGAGGAAGCGGATCGCCTAGGACGCCGGATCGCACGCCGATCGACAGGAAATCGGGGTTATCCGGCGCGTTTTAGCCCCGTTTTGTCGTCGAAGCGTGCCGGCACGCGGACGCGGGCTAGTTCTAATTCTCGACGTCGCGCTCGGGGCGCTCTTCGTCCGGGCGGTCGGCGCCCTCGGCGCGCCACACCTCGGCGAGTGCGTCGCCGCCGGTCTTGTCGGGGTTGGCGCTCTCGCCGGCGTAGATGTCGGTTGTCGGTTCGTCTGAGGTCGGCTCGGTCATGGCAGCCGAATACCCCGGACCGGTCACCCACACACCGCTCGCCGCGCGGCGTCGTCCTGGGCGGGCCGCCCACTCACCCGAACACGGACTTCCGGCGCATCAGCAGCTGGTAGAGCATCTGCTGGATGGTCTCCCGGACCTGGTCGGTCAGGTTGAAGACCTGCATCGGGTCGTCGGCCCCGGCGGCCAGGGCGGACGTCTCGATCGGCTCGCCGAACTCGATGTACCACTTCGACGGCAACGGCACCGCGCCGAGCGGACCGAGCCACGGGAACGTCGGCGTGAGCGGGAAGTACGGCAGCCCGAACATCCGGGCGATGATCTTCGCGTCGCCGAGCTTCGGGTAGATCTCCTCGGCCCCGACGATCGCGCACGGGATGATCGGCGCCTTGGTGGCCAGCGCGGCGGACACGAAACCGCCCCGGCCGAACCGCTGCAGCTTGTACCGCTCGCTGAACGGCTTCCCGACGCCCTTGAAGCCCTCCGGGAACACACCCACGAGCTCGCCGTTCTCCAGCAGCCGTTCGGCGTCCGGCTGGCAGGCCAGAGTGCTGCCGGACTTGCGCGCGATCTCCCCGACGAACGGCAGCTGGAACACCAGGTCGGCGGCGAGCAGGCGGAGCTTGCGCGAGGCCGGGTGGTGGTCGAGGAGGCCGAGCTGGAGCATGGCCGCGTCGAGCGGGATCGTGCCGGAGTGGTTCGCGACGACGAGCGCGCCGCCGGTGTCGCTGACGTTCTCGAGGCCGGAGATCTCTACCCGGAACCATTTGTCGTAGACCGGGCGGAGGGCTGGGGCGAGGATCGAGGAGGAGAACTCGGGGTCGAAGCCGAACTCGTCGGTCTCGTATTCGCCGGTGAGGCGTCGACGGGCGAACGCGAGCGCGCTCGCGACCCGCCGATCCCACACGTCCGGCTCCCGAGCCGCCGCGGGCGCGCCGGCCGCATCGGCCGCGCCGGCCGCATCGGCCGCATCGGCCGCGTCGGCCGCGGAGGTCGGGGTGGGCGCTCCAGCGCCGCGCACGGCCTTCTTCGCAACCCGGCCGGCACCAACCGCCGGAGCCCGCCCCGCCGGTGCGGCCGAGACCGGGTTCGCCGTGGCCGCGCCGGTTGCGGCCGAGCCCGCCGGGGCCGAGCCCACTGCGGCCGAATTCACCGGGGTTGGGCCCACCGGGGCCGAGCCCGCCGGGGTTGGGCCCACCGGGGTTGGGCCCACCGGGGTTGGGGGGCCGGCAGTGCGGCCCGGCGTAGCACGGGCCGCAGCAGCCGGATCCGCCGTAGCTGGGCGCGCGGGTGCCTTGGCGGCGACTTTCTTGGTCGCGACCTTCTTCGCGGCGACCTTTCGGGGCGTCTCCGCCCCGTCGGCACCCGAAGTCCCTACCGGCCTGGCCTTCTTGGCCGGCGCCTTCTTAGCGGGGACCTTCTTCACCGGAGCCGAAGCCGAAGCTGGAGCCGGAGCCGCGGCCCCCGAGTCGTTCGAGACCGGGGCCGAAGCGTTCTCCGGCTTCTCGGTGCGTGAGGCACGGGCGGCGCCGCTGTCGAAGGGAATGATCTGGGCGTCGGGCATGTGCGGCACTCCTTGCCAACCGGGGGTCTCGCCCTACCGGGTTCCTCGAACCGACTCCACCAAGCGTCTCGCCGCCGACCAGCGCGCGGTCAGCGTCCGCTCGACCGCACCCAGATTCTCCGACGACAGCACCGACGCGAGATCGCTCCCGCGGACGAAATCGTCGAAAGCGCCCGCGGTGGTGTACGCGGGGGTGAAGCCGAACTCCTGCTGGAGACGGGTGATGTCGACGACCCGGCCGTACGTGAGCAGCCGGGTCTGTTCGGCGGAGAAGTCGATGGCGCCGGCCTGCCGCACCACCATCCCGAGGTACGGGGCGGTGAACGACGGAACCGGCAGCGGGACACGCCCGGCCCGCCGGATCGCCTGCGACAGCAGCAGCGAACCCGGGCCTGCGACGTTGTAGGTACCGGGGTGGTCCTCGAGTACGGACCGGCAGAGGACGTCCAGGCCGTCCTCGGCGTGCAGGAACTGCAGCCGGGCGTCGTAGCCCAGCACGGTCGGGACGACCGGCAGCGCGAAGTACCGGGCCAGCGGCGTGTCGATGCGCGGGCTGAGCATGTTCGCCAGCCGCAGCGTCGTCACGATGACGTCCGGGCGCCGCCGGGCGAAGCCCCGGACGTAGCCCTCGACCTCGGTGGCGTCCTTCGCGTACCCGCTCGGCGGGTTCTGCTTGGCCTGGATGTTCTCGGTGAACACCGCCGGGTCGCGGGGCGAGGCCCCGTAGACCGCCGTCGAGCTCCGGACGACCAGCTTGCGGACCGTGGGCGCCTTCTGGCACGCCGCGAGCAGCTGCATCGTGCCGATGACGTTGAGCTCTTTCATCGACGCCCGGCCACCGAGGCCGGCCGGGGTCGCGAGCACGCTCATGTGCACGACGGTGTCGACGCCGGAGTCGGCGATGACCTTCGCGATCAGCGGGTTACGGATGTCGGCGCGCACGAATTCCGTGCGGCCGATCCGTTCGGCTGTTTCCGCGTCCGGGGCCACCGTGTCGACGCCGAGTATCCGCTCGATACTCGGGTCGGCGGCGAGGCGAGCAGCCAGGCGTCCGCCGAAGTACCGGCTGACGCCGGTGACCAGGACGACCCGGGGCGCACCGGAGCGTGATTCATCTGCCGACATGGGCCCTCCCGTATCCGGTTGCCCCCGGCGGCGGCTTATTTCTTGTTGCGACGCTGGACGCGGGTCCGCTTCAGGAGCTTGCGGTGCTTCTTCTTCGCCATCCGCTTGCGGCGCTTCTTGATGACCGAACCCATACGACTTCCTCAACGATCTTCGACTGGATTGAGCAGAGCAGAAGTACACCCTATCCGATCCCCCGGACCCACCCGCGCGCCGAGCGTCCCCCTGAGCGCTCCCACGGCAAGACACCGCCGGGCGCGAGCGCCCGACCCAGCGCTCACCAAGACCGGCGCCCCCGCCCAGGACCCTTCAACCGTGACCGCCACCACCCTGCCCACCCCACCGCTACCGCCGCCGCCCCCACCCCGCCGCTGCGACCGCCGCCGCCCCCACTCGGCGGCCACACCTGATCACGCGGCACGACGGGCTTCCGCCCGAGAATGCACCCGCGAGCTGAGCATCCGCCGGTCCATACTCGCCGAACGCCCCCAGCCGTGAATGCTCGACCTGGTACCTGCCCTGAGCGGCGGCAAGGTCGCGGTCGCTCAATTCACGGCACTCGACCTCGACCCGCAGGTTTCGACCGAGTTCGGCTGGGAGGTCGAGCTGGACGTGGTGATCGGCCCGGGCGTCCCGAGAGCACCCCATCCTCACCCGCGGCCGCCATCCGAGCGCGCCCCCTGCGCCGTGGCCGGCGCCCCAACGCACCCACCGCAGTCGCACTCCATCGCACTGCGCCTCCTGGCTCGGGCGCAACCGGGCGCGCCACCCAGAGCCCCCTAAAGCGGTGCTACAACAAGTAGGCCCCAACCAACCGCAGCGTCACCACCATGAACGGCCCAGAAGCCGCACCTCCGACCGCGGCACCGAAGGGTCCGCCACCGCGCCGGGCATCTTGCGGGCCATCCATCCCTCACCGCGCAGCGCACTCCCTCGTCGGGGTAATCGCGAGCGCGCATGACCCGAATACACCCCAGAGCGGCGCCCGTCCCCACCAACCTGAGCCGCTGCCACCATGGCTTCCGACACAGAAATCGCGTCGATCGCCAGGAACCGCGAGCGCTCCAGCCTCGACCCCGCTCAGACTGGCGCCGCCACACCCCGGTTGTCGCGCCCGGAGGGTTCCGCCCAGAAGAAAGCCTCGCGAACCCGCGCAGCAGTCCTGGCTAGATCGAGCGCCGCCAGGCGCGAGCGCACTGACCTGGAGCCCGTCCAGGGCGGCGCTGCCGATCGGGCGCGACGACGCCGCGTATGTACTGATACTCAAGTCGTCGCGCCCGCTCGGCAGCGTCGTTCTGGGCGGGCCGCCCACAAACAGAAAAGCCGTGGTCGGGAACCGGCAGGGGGGCCGGCGCCGAGCCACGGCTGTCCTGTTGGGCGCTGAGCGCCCGATCAGGTCAGGTTCCCCTACCCGGGGTGGAGAATGCAGCGGACTCCCCGGCCGCTACCTACTCGAACCCGAGTCGGAGCCGTCACTTCAGGCGGTGTCGGTGAACGCGTCGCGAAGATACTCGTGAACCGCACGCTCGGGCACTCGGAACGAGCGACCGACCCGTACGGCGTTCAACTCTCCTGAATGGACGAGCCGGTACACGGTCATCTTCGAGACTCGCATCAACGTCGCCACCTCAGCGACGGTGAGGAACCTAACGTCGGACAGATTGGACGGTCCTACTACTGCCATACGACCCACCTCACCCGGGCACGTATCGGGTGCCGGCTTCCCCTCCGGCACGGTGGTCACGCACGTGCTCTTAGTAGAGTAACGGTGCAAGTGGGAGCGAGCGATACCCTCCGCAACTCTGTCCTGGCTTATCGCGACGGACGCCACCCTTTCAACCGGGTTTGCCCCACTTTGGACCGACGCGATTCATGTTTTGTCACGTCCCGGACAGCTCGCGCGTCCCACTATTTGCACGCGGAGCCCACCACGCGGCCCGCCAACCACCCCACCGACCACAGTGGGCCCACCCGCGCCAGCGCAGAATTAGTACAGTTTGCCCAGTTCCACCGAACGGTCCCGGGCGGCCTCGATCGCATCGAGAAGCGCCGAGCGAACCCCGTGCCGCTCCAGTTCCCGGATCGCCGCGATCGTCGTCCCGCCCGGGGACGTGACCGCCTCGCGCAGCTGCACCGGATGCGTCCCGGTGTCGCGGAGCATCGTCGCGGCGCCGAGCGCGCTCTGCACGATCAGGTCGGCCGCGACCTCCCGGGAGATCCCGAGCAGGATCCCGGCGTCGATCATCGCCTCGACGAGGAAGAAGAAGTACGCCGGCCCGGACCCGGACAGCGCGGTCACCGCGTCCTGCTGTGACTCCGGCAGCCGCCGGACCTTCCCCACCGGCGACAGCAGCGCCTCGGCCGCGGCCAGGTGCTTCTCTTCCGCGTGCGCCCCGGCCGAGATGACGCTCATCGCCTCGTCGACCAGCGCGGGCGTGTTCGGCATCACCCGGATCACCGCGACGCCGTCGGCCAGCCGCTGCTCGTAGTACTTCGTCGGGATCCCGGCCGCGACCGACACCACCAACTGGTCGGCGCTCACCAGGGGGGCCAGCGCGTCCAGCAGCGTGCCGACGTCCTGCGGCTTCACCGCGACGATCAGGGTCCGCGCGTGCGCCACCGCCTCGGCCGCGGAGACGACCCGGACGCCGTACCGCGAAGTGAGAAACGCGCCCCGCTCCGACGACCGCTCGACGACGACGATGTCCTCCGCCGCCGCACCGGCCCGGCGGAGACCCGAGAGCAGCGCCTCGCCCAGCTTGCCGCCACCGAACAGCGCCAACGTATCCACGACGAGAATCTCCTAGCGGCTAGAAACCAGCGACCGCGCGAACAGCGCCACGTACGCCGGACGCTCGGCCAGCCGTCGCATCAGGTACGGGTACCAGTCCGGCCCGAACGGCAGGTAGATCCGGACGGTGTAGCCCTCCCGGGCCAGCCGGCGCTGCTCGTCCGGGCGCACCCCGTGCAGCATCTGGAACTCGAACGAGTCCGGCGTGCGGTCGTACCAACGGGCCCGCTCCTCGCCGATCGCGATCAGCCGGGGGTCGTGGGTGGCCAGCATCGGGTAGCCGTCGCCGGCCATCAGCACGTTCAGGCAGCGGACGTACGAACGGTCGACGTCCAGCGCGGTCTCGAAACCGACCGACTCCGGCTCCGCGTACGCGCCCTTGCACAGCCGCACCCGCGACCCGGCCACGGCCAGGTCGCGGCAGTCGGTCTCGGTGCGGCGCAGGTAGGCCTGCAGCACGGCGCCGGTCTGCGGGTAGTCGGCCCGCAGCGCGGTCAGCGTGTCGAGCGTCAGGTCGGTGGTGGTGTGATCCTCCATGTCGAGGGTCACGGTCGTGCCGATCGCGGCCGCCGCCTGGCAGATCTTGCGGGCGTTCTCGGTCGCGAGCTTCGGGTCGAGCCGCTGGCCCACCGCCGACAGCTTCACGCTCACCTCGGCCGGCGGCGCGACCCCGGCCGCGGCCAGCGCCTCGAGCAGCCCGGTGTACCCGGCGGTGGTCGCGGCCGCGGCGGCCTCGTCGGTGGTGTCTTCACCGAGCCGGTCGAGCGTGACGGTCAGGCCGTCGGCGATGAGGTCGCGGGTGACGCGGACCGCGTCCTCCACCTGGTCGCCGGCGACATAGCGCGCGACCAGGTTCTGCGCGACCGACGCCGTGGTTACCAGGCGCTCGACGGTCGGGTGGCCGGCCGCCGCGAGGATCGCCGTTCGAAGCATGACGCGAGCCTAACCGCCCCCAATGAACGCAACGCCTCCGGACGGGTTGGTGTCCCGGTCCGAAGGCGCGCTCGGGGCGCCTTGGTGGGGCGTCCTCGGAAAGAGTACGAGCGTCCTACGAAATCAGCACGACATCGGGGTGTATCCGTCGCAACATGTGGGATCAGACCGCGGCCGGCGCGGCCAGGTGCAGGCGCGCGAACGCCAGCGATTCGGCCAGGTCGGCCTCCCGCTGCTCGCGGTCCATCCCCCGCGTCGACACCTCGACGACGACCGACCCGTCGAACCCGCGGGCGGCCAGCCGCTCGAGCACGGTGCCGCAGGGCTGGTCACCACGGCCGGGCACCATGTGCTCGTCCTTGAACAGCCCGCTGCCGTCGGCCAGGTGCAGGTGCGCGAGGCGGTCACCCATCCGGTCGAGCAGCGCGAGCGCGTCGGTGCGGGCCACCGCGGTGTGCGACGTGTCGAGCGTGAAGTGCCGGTACGGGCCGGACGTCGGGTCCCAGTGCGGCGCGTACGGGACGAACGCCCGCCCCCGCGCCCGCAGCGGGAACATGTTCTCCACCGCGAACTTCACCGACG
Source organism: Cryptosporangium phraense (assembly GCF_006912135.1). Lineage (NCBI taxonomy): Bacteria > Bacillati > Actinomycetota > Actinomycetes > Cryptosporangiales > Cryptosporangiaceae > Cryptosporangium > Cryptosporangium phraense. The sequence goes on from NZ_VIRS01000054.1 coordinate 21,936, forward strand.
TGTCCTGCCCCAGCTTGTCGATGCCCTCGACGAAGTTGCGCGCGTACTCCCGCTGCCAGCGGAACGGCGGATGGACGACGACGGTGTCCGCGCCCAGCGTCTCGGCGGCCTCCCGCGACCGCCGCAGTCGTTCCCACGGGTCGGGGCTCCAGACGCGCTGGGTGATGATGAGGCAGGGCGCGTGGACGGACAGCACCGCCAGGCCGTACTTCTGCTGCAGGTCGCGGAGCTGGTTCAGGTCCTGGCTGATCGGATCGTTCCAGACCATGACCTCGACACCGTCATAGCCCAGCGCAGCGGCGATCTCGAACGCCGCCGGGGCTGTCTCTGGGTACACCGAGGCAGTGGAGAGCCCGACTTTCGCGGCCGGAACCCGAACCGTCTGCGGTGTGTCGCCTTCCCTGGTCACTCCATCCAGAGTAGCCCCCGGCGGTTTCCGTCAACCGCCCCCAGTCGCTCAGGCGTTCGCGGGTACGCGATCGGTGACGACCTCGGGCAGCGACGGGTCCTGGATCCCGCTGTCCAGCCAGTCCAGCCGCTGCAGGATGACGCCTTCGCGCAGCGCCCACGGGCAGAGCTCGACCTCGGTCAGGTCCAGCCGGCGCATCGCCGCCTCGGCAACGACCGCACCGGCCAGCAGCTGGTGCGCCCGGCCCGAGCTCACGCCCTCCAGCTCGGCCAGGTCGGACGAGGAGATCCGGGAGATGAACTCGGTGATCTGACGCAGCCCGTCCACGGTCAGCGTCCGCCGGACCCGCGCACCCGCCGCCGAGGGCGCCGCGCCGGCCAGCCGGGCCAGCGTCCGGAACGTCTTGGACGTCACGACCGCGCGGTCGATCGGGCCGGCCTGGCCCACGGCCGCGGCGACCGAGTCGAGCGTGCTGTCGACGTATTCACGCAGGTCGGCGATCTCGCGCCGGCTGGGCGGGTCGTTCGACAGGCGCTCCCGGGTCAGCCGTCCGGCGCCCAGCGGCACCGACAGCGCCAGGTCGGGGCTCTCGTCGACGCCGACCGCGATCTCCAGCGAGCCGCCGCCGATGTCGAGGCAGAGCAGCCGCCCGGCCGACCAGCCGAACCAGCGGCGGACCGCGAGGAACGTCAGCCGGGCCTCGTCCTCGCCGGACAGCACGGCCAGCGCGACGCCGGTCTCCTTCCGGACCTTCTCCAGCACCTTCTCGCCGTTGCGCGCCTCGCGGATCGCCGACGTGGCGAACGCGAGCAGGTGATCGACGTCGAGCCGGCGAGCGGCGTCCTTGGCCGAGGCCACCGCGTCGAGCAGCGAGTGCGCGCCCTTGTCGGAGAGCTTGCCCGAGTTGTTCACGGCTTCGGCCAGCCGCAGCACCGACTTCTCGGAGTACGCCGGGGTCGGGTGCCCGCCCCGCCGGGCGTCGACCACCAGCAGGTGCACCGTGTTGGATCCGACGTCCAGAACCCCCAACCGCATTCCTCGACGGTACGCCCTGATTCGTGCCTCATCCTCCCTGGTCACTCACTGTTCATTCAGGCCGTAGGCTTGGTTGCGTGGCGCGTACCGTCCAGCTTCCGATGCCCCGTCCCCGCGATGCCGAGGTGTCCCTCGACTTCACTCGTGAGTGGTTGGAGCTGATCGACCCGGCCGACCCCGAGCACGTGGTGAAGGCCGACCTCACCTGGTTGCTGTCCCGCTGGACCTGCATCTACGGCGTGGGCTGCCACGGCGTCGTCGAGGGCCGGGCCGAGACCGGCTGCTGCAGCCACGGGGCCTTCTTCACCGACGACGACGACGTCGAGCGGGTCGCGAAGTTCGTGAAGCGGCTCGGGCCGGCCGACTGGCAGTTCTACCGCAAGGGGAACTGGAAGGCCTGGACCGAGCGCGACTCGGTCGGCGACGAGGAAGACCGGCTACGGACCGCGGTCGTCGACGGCGCCTGCCTGTTCCACAACCGCGAGGGGTTCCCGGGCGGGGCCGGGTGCGCGCTGCACGCGCTGGCGCTGCGCGAGGGACTGCACCCGCTCGAGACCAAGCCCGACGTCTGCTGGCAACTGCCGGTCCGTCGCGAGCAGGACTGGGTGACGCGCACCGACGGCACGCAGGTACTCGTCGACACGTTGGGCGAGTTCGACCGGCGGGGCTGGGGCGAGGGCGGGCACGACCTGCACTGGTGGTGCACGTCGGCGCCGGAGGCGCACGTCGGCGCGGAGCCGCTGTACCTCACCTACGGGCCGGAGCTGACCGCGCTGATCGGCGAGTCCGCGTACGCGGAGCTCAAGCGCCTCTGCGAGGCGCGCGAGGCCCGAGGCCTCATCGCGCCGCACCCGGCGACGGTCGAGGCCTCCCGCGCGGCCGGCGCCTAGGCAGCACCTTCTTCCTCAGGGCATTCGGACGCGCTGCGGAAAGCGCGGCGGTAGTCACGCGGGGGGACGCCCCGGCGGCGGACGAACTGGTCGCGCAGGGCGGCCGCGGTGCCGAACCCGACCCGGCGGGCCACCTCCTCGACCGGCAGGTCGCCGCCCTCCAGGAGTTCCTCGGCGCGGTGCAGGCGCTGCTGCAGGAGCCAGGCCCGCGGGGTCGTCCCGGTCGTCGCGCGGAAGTGCCTGGCGAAGCTGCGCGGGCTCATCAGCGCCTTCGCCGCGAGCACCTCGACGGTGAGCGCCTCGTGCAGGTTCATCCGCATCCAGGCGAGCACGTCGACGAGGCGGTCGGAGTCACCGACCTCGGGCAGTGGCGACACGATGTACTGGGCCTGCCCGCCGTCCCGGTGCGGCGGCACGACGACGGACCGGGCCAGCGCGTTCGCCACCCGGGCGCCGTACTCGCGGCGGACCCAGTGCAGGCAGAGGTCGAGCCCGGCCGCGCTGCCCGCCCCGGTGAGCACCCGGCCCTCGTCGACGTAGAGCACGTCGGCGTCGATCGTCACGTCGGGGAATTGGCTCGCGATGTACACCGAGTTCTGCCAGTGGGTGGTGGCCTTGCGTCCGGCCAGGAGGCCGGCCCGGCCGAGCACGAACGTGCCCGAGCAGAACCCCATCAGCGTGGCCCCGCGGTCGTAGGCCCGGCGGAGCGCTTCGAGGTAGCGCTCGGGCGGCGGGCTGTCGAAGTCTTCCCAGGGCAGGACGAGCACGAGGTCGGACTCGTCGATGCGGCTGACGTCGCCGTCGAGGTTGATCGTCGCCCCGTAGCGGGTGCGGATCGGGCCGTCCTCGGCCGGGACGATCCGGAAGTCGAACGGCGGGAGGCCGATCGCGGTGCGGTCATAGCCGAAGACCTCGGTCGCGATGCCGAAGCTGAGCGCGCCGATCATGTTGGGGGTCACGCCGGTGACGATCATGCGCCCATCATGGCAGCTTTCTTGCGATCAGCGATACACCGACGTTGGCAGACTTCTTTCGAGCGTGGGCGTTCCGGTCACTCACGCCGTCACACGGTCCGGCGGGACCCTGATTGCATGTTCGCAATCGACTGCCCCCACCACGGGGCGCGCACCCTGGCCAGCACCGACGACATCCGCAGCTACTCCAACACCGACCACGGAATCGTGATGGAGGTCGAGTGCCACTGCGGCGGCATCGTCACCGTCACCATGGGGCGCACCGCGCGCGAGCTCGACGCCTGCGGCGCAGCCGCTTGAGCGCCCCCAGGCGCGTTTGCTCTGACTGTGAGGCTGGTGGTGTCGGCTCGCGTAATGATGAGCTGGCGGCTGGCAGCGGCGGGTGTGACTCGTGTTCTGACTGACTGTGTGTCTTGGCCAGGACTTGTCCGCCTGCTGCTGCCTGGCACCGGCCCGGCCGGAGAGGATGGCCTGATCAGGAGCTTGACCGCCAGTTAACGGCTGGCGCGTCCCATCACAGTCCGCATGACCATGCTGACAGAGATCGCCGAGGTCGTCATCGGCGTCGATACCCATAAAGACACCCACACCGCCGCGGTCCTCGACACCCGCACCGGCGGGGTCTTAGCCCGGATCAGCATCACCGCGGACCCCGACGGCTACACCCAGCTCATGGTCCTGGCCGACCAGCACTCCGGGCTGCGCGCCTGGGCCCTGGAAGGCTCCAGCGGATACGGCGCCGGACTGACCCGCCACCTGACCGCCGCAGGAGAACTGGTCGTCGAACTCGACCGGCCACAGCGCCCGGCCCGGCGAGCCGGAGCAAAGTCCGACCCGATCGACGCCGAACGCGCCGCCCGAGACGCCCTGGCCCGACCTCGGCTGGCACAACCCACAACCGGCGGCCAACGCGCAGCGTGACAACTGCGCCTGACCGCCCGCCGCGCCGCGGTCGAAGCCAGCGCCGAAGCCCAGCAGCAACTCCACGCCCTGGTCATCACCGCACCCGAGCCGGTCCGCGCCCGCTTCCGCGGGCAGAGCACCCGGACCATGCTGGCCACCGCGACCCGGCTGCGCCCGGCCACCACCCGCGACGTCGAGGTCTTCACCAGCCTGACCGTGCTGCGCGAGCTGGCCCGCCGGGTCAGCTTCCTCGAAACCGAAGCCACCGGACACGAACACGCGATCCGCGCGATCGTCCGGTCCTGGCGCCCGGACCTGCTCACCCTCACCGGCGTCGGACCCATCGTCGCCGCCACCGTGCTCACCGCCTGGTCCCACCCCGGCCGCTGCCGCAACGACGCCGCGTTCGCCATGCTCGCCGGCGTCGCACCCATCCCGGCATCCTCGGGAAAAACCGTGCGTTACCGGCTCAACCGCTCCGGCGACCGCCAACTCAACCGGGCCCTGCACACCATCGTGCTCACCCGCCTCCGGCTCGACGAAACAACTCAGGCCTACGCCGACCGACGTCGCGCTCAAGGCAAAACCGACCGAGAAATCAAACGCTGCCTCAAACGCTACGTCGCCCGAGAGCTCTACCGACTCCTCGAAAACGGACCCTCAACCACTTGACGCGTCATAGGAGCGTCCTTGAGCCCGCCCAGGGCGACGCTGGCGCTCGAGCGCGCTGACGCCGTGGCATCAGCGGAGCGCCATAAGGAAGCGCGCTCGCGCGTCAGCGTCGTTCTGGGCGGGCCGCCCAAATTAAGCCTCGAACTTGTAGCCCAGGCCTCGGACCGTGACGAGGTACTGCGGGTTCGACGGCGACGGCTCGATCTTGGCGCGGAGACGCTTGACGTGGACGTCGAGCGTCTTCGTGTCACCGACGTAGTCCGCACCCCAGATCCGGTCGATCAGCTGCCCCCGGGTGAGCACCCGACCAGCGTTGCGCAGCAGCATCTCCAGCAGCTCGAACTCCTTGAGCGGCAGCGAGATCCCGTCCCCGTTGACCGTGACCGTGTGCCGGTCGACGTCCATCCGCACCGGGCCGGCCTCCAGCGTGGCCGGGGTCAGCTCCTCGGGCTCGGTCCGGCGGCGCAGCACGGCCCGGATCCGGGCGACGAGCTCCCGCGGCGAGTACGGCTTGGTGACGTAGTCGTCGGCCCCGATCTCGAGCCCGACGACCTTGTCGATCTCGCCGTCCCGAGCCGTCACCATGATGATCGGCACGGTCGAGCGCGCGCGCAGCGTGCGGCAGACCTCGGTGCCGGACAGACCCGGCAGCATCACGTCGAGCAGAACGATGTCGGCACCGGCTCGATCGAACTCGGTCAGCGCGTCCGGCCCGGTGGCGGCGAGCCCGACTTCGAAACCCTCCTTGCGGAGCATGTAGGACAAGGCGTCCGAGAACGACTCCTCGTCTTCGACCACCAGGACTCGGGTCACGCGTCACCTCTCGTTACTGCTGTGGGGTGTTCGGGCGGCTGTTCAACGGCGCCCGGATCTAAGTTCGGTTGGTTGTCGCCGCCGGAGAACTCGGCCAGCCCGTCAAGGTCTTCGAGCGCGTCGAAATCCTCGAACGGCGAGTCGCAGCCGGGGTCGGGCAGGCGGATCGTGAACGTCGAGCCGGATCCCTCCACGCTCCAGACGTCCACGCTGCCGCCGTGGTTGGTGGCGATGTGCTTGACGATGGCCAGGCCGAGCCCGGTGCCACCGGTCGCGCGGGACCGGGCCGGGTCGGCCCGGTAGAAGCGCTCGAAGATCCGGTCGAGGTCGGCCTCGGCGATGCCCATGCCCTGGTCGGAGACCGAGATCTCGATCAGGTGCCCGCGACGGCGGGTGCCGATCGCGACCCGGGTGCGCTCGGGGCTGTAGGTCACCGCGTTCTCGACCAGGTTGACCAGCGCGGTGATCAGCTGGTTCTCGTTGCCCTCGACGACGAGCCCGCGCTCGCCGCCGGAGACCACCGAGATCGACTTGCCCTCGGAGACGGTCTTCGTCCGGTCGACGACCTCGGAGACGACCTCGTCGACCGGAACCGCGACCGGCTCGGGCAGCGGGTCGGCGCCCTGCAGCCGGGACAGCTCGATCAGCTCCTGGACCAGCCGGCCCAGGCGGCCGGACTCGTGCCGCATCCGCGAGGCGAACCGCTGGACCGCAGCCGGGTCGTCCACCGCGTCGAGCATGGCCTCGGCCAGCAGCGAGAGCGCTCCGACCGGCGTCTTGAGCTCGTGGCTGACGTTGGCGACGAAGTCGCGGCGGACGTTGGCCAGCCGGTGCGCCTCGGTGACGTCTTCCACCTGCATCACGGCGTGGCCGCCGACGCCGAGCGGGGCGGCCCGGACCCGAACCCCCAACGGTTCCAGGCCGCGCCCGCGCGGCAGCTCAACCTCGGTTTCCCGCACCTCACCGATCTGCCGGACCTGCCGGCTGAAGGCGCGGAGCACCGAATGTCCGATCCGACCGTCCCGGACAACCCCTAGCCTACGTGCCGCGGGGTTCGCGAGCACGACTTCGTCGCGGGGATCCAGAACAACGACGCCAACTCCCAGTCCGTCCAGGCTCCGGCGGACCAGATCGAGGTCCATCTCGGTGGTCGGCGGAGGGGTCGCCTCGACCCGCGGCGAGCGCCGCGAGAAGGCGTGCACCGCGACCCCGACAGCGACTCCGAGGAGTACGGCCGGGACGCCGATGAGCAGCGCCGATACGAGATCCACGACAATGATCGTATGAGGCACTCGGAGTGCCGTGACCCTAACGTGACCGCTTGACCGAAATCTGCGGCAGCTGTTCACCGGATGGCTGCTCAACTTTCAGTGGATCGACACCGATGGGGACAGCTGGATCGACGCAAAGCCCACTAGCGTCGAGAAAACTGCCGAAACTCTGCGGGGAGTACATGCGCGACTCGTTCCACGGCGAGCTCTCCAAGATCAACGAGATCCTCGTCCGGATGACCGACCTCGCCCAGCTGGCGATGGATTCGGCGACGAAAGCGCTGCTCACGTCCGACCTGACGCTGGCCGAGGCGGTCATCTCGGGCGACGCCCAGATCGACGCGCTCCACCGGGAACTCGAAGAGCGGTCGATGGACCTGCTGGCCAGGCAGCAGCCGGTCGCGGTCGACCTGCGGACGATCATCGGCGGGCTGCGGATGGTCTCGTCGCTCGAGCGGATGGGCGACCTGGCCCGGCACATCGCGACCATCGCCCGGATGCGGTACCCGGACTGCGCGGTTCCGGACGAACTGAAGCCGATCTTCGCCGAGGCCGCCCAGGTGGCCGACAAGATCATCGCCAAGACCCGCGACGTTTTAGTGGAACGAGACGTATCTCTCGCCTCGGAGATCGCCAAGGACGACGACCGGATGGACGCGCTCCATCGGGAACTGTTTGCCCGGGTTTTGGACGACAACTGGGCCCACGGAATGGAGGCCGCGATCGACGTGACGCTGCTCGGGCGGTTCTACGAGCGTTACGCGGATCACGCGGTGTCGCTGGCCAGGCGGATGGTCCAACTCGTGACGGGTGTGCTGCCGGCGAGCGCCTGAGGAAGAATGCGGTCGTGATGGCCGCGCAAACGCACCGACTCGCCCACCCCGAGACGTGGTCGACCACGCTCGCCGGGATCCTCTTCGATCTCGACGGGACGCTGGTCGACTCCACCGGGGTCGTGGAGCGGCAGTGGGCGACGTTCCTCGGGTGGTACGGGTTGCCGCCCGAGGCGCTCCCGAAGCAGCTGCACGGCAAGCGGGCCGAGGAGCACATCCGGGAGATGCTCCCGGCCGACCAGGTCGCCGGTGCGGCCGCGCGTCTGGCCGCGCTCGAGGCCGGCGACATCGCCGGCCTGACCGCGGTCACCGGCGCCCACCAGCTCGTCGACGCCGTGGACGGGGTCGTGCCGTGGGGAATCGTCACCAGCGGCACGCTCGCGGTCGCCACGGCCCGGCTGGCCGCGGTCGGCCTGCCGACGCCGAGCGTGCTGGTGACCGCGGAAGACGTCCGGGCCGGCAAGCCCGACCCGGAGCCCTACCTGATCGGGATGGAACGGCTCGGCGCCGGCGGTGCGGTCGTCGTGTTCGAGGACGCACCGGCCGGCATCCGGTCGGGCCGCGACGCCGGCTGCCCGGTCGTCGCGGTGACGACGTCCCACCCCGCCGAAGACCTCACCGAAGCGGACGTCGTCGTCCCCGACCTGACCGCGATCACACTGCGCGCTCCCGCACGAGACGACGCGGCTGTCCTCACCGCCGCAAGCTGAAAGCGCCGAAGGCGCTTTCGTTCTGACGTGGAGCCCGCCCAGGGCGGCGCCGGCAGTCGAGCGGGCCGACGCCGTGGCCCTTGGCTTGCCGCCTCAAGGAGGCCCGCTCGCCTGTCGGCGTCGTTCTGGGCGGGCCGCCCACCTAGCGGCCCTGGTTGGCTACGGCGGCGACGGCTTCCTTGGCCGCCTCCGGGTCCAGGTAGGTACCCCCGGGATTGGTGGGACGAAGATCCTCGTCCAGGTCGTAGCGGAGCGGAATGCCGGTCGGGATGTTCAGGCCGGCGATCGCCTCGTCGCTGACGCCGTCGAGGTGCTTCACGACCGCGCGCAGCGAGTTGCCGTGGGCCGCCACCAGCACGGTCTTGCCCGCCTGCAGGTCCGGGACGATCGAGTCGTACCAGTACGGCAGCGCCCGGGCCAGGACGTCCTTGAGGCACTCGGTCTGCGGACGCAGCTCCGGCGGCAGCGATGCGTACCGCGGGTCGGCGAACTGCGACCACTCGGCGTCCCGCTCCAGCGGCGGCGGCGGGGTGTCGTAAGAGCGGCGCCAGAGCATGAACTGCTCCTCGCCGAACTCGTCGAGCGTCTGCTTCTTGTTCTTCCCCTGCAGCGCGCCGTAGTGCCGCTCGTTCAGGCGCCAGCTCCGGGTGACCGGGATCCACAGCCGGTCGAGCGCGTCCAGCGCGATCACCGACGTCCGGATCGCCCGACGCAGCACCGACGTGTGCAGGACGTCCGGCAGGAGGCCGGCCTCCTTGAGCAGTTCGCCGCCGCGGCGCGCCTCGTCCTCACCCTTGGCGTTGAGGTCGACGTCGACCCACCCCGTGAACAGGTTCTTCGCGTTCCACTCGCTCTCGCCGTGGCGGAGCAAAACCAGGGTTCCGATCGTCATGCCGTACAGCCTGTCACACGTCGATGTGCACGACGGAGAGCGAGTAGGGCGGGAGCGTGACCTTGGGGGAACGGGGACTGGTCTTGGCCGGCGGATGGCTCTTCGCCGGTTTCCCGCCGTTGTCCTCGGTCTTGCCGGGCTCCCAGTCGTACTGCTCGCTCGAGTACTGGTACATCCGGACGTCACCGTCGAGGTCACCCCCGGACGCGGCGATGTCGACCGTGACCTCCTTCTTCGGGTCCTTGTTGATCAGCAGCACCGACACCTTGCCGTCGGGACGCCGGACGCCGTACGCGGTGACCTGCGGGTTCCCGTCCGGGTAGGTGAGGTTGCTGGTGGTCTCGAGCACCTGGTGCTCGTCGTTGCCCGGCTCCACCCAGTGCCGGGTCACCAGCTGGGCCGCGTAGTACCCGACGACCGGCCGGATCTGGAAGTCGTCGTAGAACTGCAGCATCATCAGGTTGCCGTACGTGTCGCACGGCTTGCCCTCTTCCTCCTGGAACACCCAGTTGGGTTCGAGCCCGTAGAAGTAGCTGGTGTGGCCGCCGCGGGCCAGGAACCGGGCCGCGGTCTCGGCGTTGACGATCGCGCCCGGGAACTCCAGCTCGACCTGGCCGGCGAACGACGAGTAGCCGTACTCGGTGATCACCATCGGGATGTCCCGGGGCAGGCCGTTCTGGTACTGCTTCTCGATGATCGCGTCGAACAGCACCGGGTGCTGGGCGATCTGCTTCGCGTGGTTCCCGCACACGTCGTCGAACGGGTACCACTCGAACGAGAAGAAGTCGAAGTCCTCCATCCGGTCCCGGCCCTTGAGGTACTTCACGAACCGGCTGGTCCAGGAGCGGTCGCCGCTGGCGTCGGCCCAGTGGATCCAGTCCGGGAGCACGGTCTGGTAGCCGGGCCCGCCCAGCTGGACGTCGGGGGCGACCTTCTTGATCGCGTCGGCGACCTGGAGGTAGAGCGCGCCGTAGTCCTCCGGCGTCGCCATCTGACCGTCGGGCTCCTCGCCCATCTCGACCTGGGTGAACGGGTACTTCTTCTGCTTGAGGTACGAGATCAGCGCGGCCGCGTCCTCGGGGATTCCATAGAGGACCGGGACCGGGATCATCATCGGCTCGTCGTTCGTCAGGCCGCTGGCGTAGGTGCGCTCGAAGCTCGCGTGCTCGTAGTCCTTGTCCAGGTCGGCAGCGCTGTGCCAGGGGTCGGTCGACGACACCCAGGTCGGCGACTGCTGCTGGTCCTTGCGGTGGACGATGTGGTCGACGAACGACCCGTCCTTCGTGTACCCGATCGAGAGCTCGCGGACCGCGTAGCCGAGCCGGTCGCGGATGTCGGTCGAGCCTTCCGGGGCGGTGTTCGAGTCGGCGGTGAGCACGATCCGGACGAACTGCGCGTTCACCGGGGCGTCGGCTACCGTGACGGTCTGTTTCCCCCCACTGCCTTCGAACGACGCGGACGGGAAGTCCTTCCAGTTCGCGGTCGGGTGCGACGGGTGGATCGCGTCGTTGCTGCCCGACCAGTACTGGACCTTGAACCGGGTCGCGTACGGCGTGCCCCAGTTGATCGTGACGTCCTGGACGGGCTTCGCGTAGCCGAGGCTGATCATGATCCACTGCGCGTGCTCGGCGTCGGGCTCGCCGGTGAAATGCGAGTCCAGGTACGGGTTGCTCTTCCAGAAGGTGTTCGGGTCGCCGTCGGTGAGCTTGGCGAACGCGTCGTTGTTGGCCTGGTCGATCGTGTTGCCGCGGCGCGGTAGGTGGTAGCCGTAGGAGACGCCCGCGTCCTTGGTGATCGTGTCACTGGAGGTCCAGTAGCCCTCTTTTTTGGACGCGTTGGACCAGGTGCCGGTGGGGTTCCAGTGCCAGGCCTTGACGCCGAGTTCGGTGCGGAGGCGGTAGCTGATCGCGCCCCAGCCGGCCGACTTCATCGCGCCGATGTTCTTGTCGGTCCAGACCTTGGCGATCTCGCCGCCCTCGAGGCCGTCGACGCCCGCGCCGAGCTGCTTGTGCGGCTGGAACTTGTTGACGACCTTGTCCAGCGCGACCGTGACCAGGCCGTCGGCCGGGCCGCTGAGCAGGTGGAACGGAATGAAGCGGAGCTTGCCGTCGGCCGCCATCACCGCGGTCGCGACGAGGGCGGCGGCGAGCGAGATCAGCTTCGGGCGCTGCCAGAGCGGCCGCTGGTCCAGTACCTTTCGCTGCCCGTTGCGCCCCCGCCGGTGGGCGCCGCCCCGCGTCGGCGGCCCGGCGACCGCGGTGGCGTACGGCCCGGTCTGCGAAGCCACGTC
>NZ_VIRS01000055.1 GCF_006912135.1 Cryptosporangium phraense
ACTTCAGAACCCCGATAACCCGTCGATCCGCGCCTAAGCGCGAAAGACGGGGCGCTTCTCGCCGGCCTCGATGCGGCCGGGGAAGCGGTTCTGCCTCGGCGGCATCGGACAGTTGTACTCGGGTGAGAACCCGCAGGGCGGCACGAAGGAGCGGTTGAAGTCGAGCACGACCCGGTCGGTGCCGGGCTGCCGCTCGACGAACAGGAAGCGCCCCGCGTCGTAGGTGTCGACCCCGTTCGTCGCGTCTCCGAAGACCAGCAGCAATGTGCCGTCGTCGTCGAACGCGTCGAGCACGTGGTCGGCGCCGTCGTAGGTCAGGTGGATGCCGCCGGGCACGGCGAGATCCCGGGTGCGCCCGTTGTCACGCAGGTGTTCGAACGCGACCAGTTTCGGCTCGGCCCCGACCTCGAGCGTCCCCTCCAGCACCAGCGCCGGGTCGTAGTCGAACACGTCGATCGTGGCGAAGCTCCGGATCGCCGGGGACTCGGCGTCCCAGCGCCGGATCCCGCGCTCGACCGCCCCGGTGACGATGTTCCGCCGCTCCAGCGCGGTCACCGTCTTCCCGTCGACCGGCGGACCGTCCTCACCGTCGGACAGCCAGCACGTCTCGACGAGCGCGAGGTTGCCGTTCGGGGCGGTGACGGAGGCGAGCCGGGCGGCACGCCATTCGTCCCATTCGGTCGGGGCGGAAACGGGAGCGGACATCGGACGAGCACTCGATTCGGACGTCGGTCATCGGCCGGCGGCCACGCTCGGTGACCACCACAGATGCACGAACCCTACCGGCCCGGTCGGGATTCCCGATCATGTTTCACATCACACAGTTCCCCCTGGTCACAGCGATGTCACGAGGCGTTTGCCAGGAACCGTCCGGTAATGCTGCTACCACCCGATAGGGTGCGCGGATGTTCGTTGTGACATTGACGTACGTCGCTGACATTTCCGAAGTGGACGCCGAGCTCGACGGCCACATGACCTGGCTCGAGAGCCAGTTCACCGACGGGGTGTTCGTCGCCTCCGGTCCGCGGGTCCCGCGGCACGGCGGGGTGATCCTGGCCCAGGGCGTCGACCGCGAGGAGCTGAACCGGCGCCTCTCGCTCGACCCGTACGCCGAGAAGTGCCTGGCCGACTACACGGTGATCGAGTTCGAGCCGACCCGGGTCGCGAACGGCTACGAGAAGATCCGGTCGGACTCGGCGTCGGTCATGTCGGGCCTGGCCCACGTCCCGACGCAGGCGGCCGCGCCCGCCGTCGAGAAGCCGGCCGACACCGAGGCCTGACGCCGTTCGGACGTCCGCCGCACGACCGCGTGCGGCGGGCGCTACTCGGCGTCCGGTAGGGCGGGCCGGGTCGCGACCAGCGACAGGCCCGGCTCGAACGACCCCTCGACGAGTTCGTCGGCGGTGTAGTCCGGCGACACGAAGATCTTCCGCGCGCCGCTGAACCCGTCGTACGCGAACAGGTACACGCGGATCGCCGCGCCCGGCCGGCGGCGCAGCAGGTCGCCCAGCTCGGCGTCCGGGTCGAGCCCGGCGCGCTCGAACTCGTCCGGCGGGATCTTGTTCGGGCACATCCGGACGTACCGGTAGCTCTGGCGCTGCAACCGGGGCAGCCACGGCGTCGAGGTCGGCAGCTCGATCAGGTGCATCGGCGACCCGATGTGGTCGACCTCGTGGGGCAACCGCAGCTGGGCCCAGACCTGCAGGTCGAGCGCGTGCCGGCGCCCGTGGTTGACGATCTTGAGCCGCAGCTGGTCGTGGTCGTTGCCGACCCGCTTGTCGTCGGGCGGCGCGACCAGGGCCTCCGACCACGAGATGCGTGGCGCCAGCTGCCGGGTGAACCACCACCAGAACAGGAACGACGTCAGAATGCCCGTCGGGACGCTGACGAGCGTCGAGATCACGACCTCCACGGCCCCACAGTGGACAGCACCGGGCGCGCCGCCGCACCCGATTTCGCGAGAACGGCGGGACACTTCACTCATGAACAGCCGCGATCGGGACCCGGACGGACGGCCGCGTCAGGCTCGTCCTCGTGACGCGCTGGGCCGCCCACTGCCCTATGGTTCGCCGGGCGGCGTAGATCCGATCGACGAGGAACCACTGGAGGCGGGGCAGGCGCTCGCCGAGGCTCAGCGACTGCTCGACGGTGGGCGCGCGTTCTCCGCGCACGAGGTGCTGGAGGCGGCCTGGAAGGCCGCGCCGGAGCCGGAGCGGGAGCTCTGGCAGGGGCTGGCGCAGATCTGCGTCGGGATCACCCACGCGCAGCGGGGGAACGCCGCCGGGTCGGCCCGGCTGCTCGCCCGGGGGATGGGCCGCCTGACGCCGTACGCCGACCTCCCACCGCACGGGGTCGACGTGCGCGGGCTGATCACCTGGTACGAGGAGCACGGCGACGCGCCGGCCGCCGCTCCCCCGCGCCTGACGCTCAGCTGAGCCGGGACACGATCTCGTTCAGCAGCAGGTGGTTCTCGATCGGCTTGGAGACGAACGCGTCGGCGCCGGCGTCGAGGAGGCGGCGCTCGCCGGTCGGGTCCGCGGAGACGACGACGACCGGGGTCCGGCGGCGGTCGGGGTCGGTGTGGCTGCGGATCCCGGCGAGGATCTCGTCGCCCTCGACGTCCGGAAGGTGGACGTCGAGCAGCACGAGCGCGGGCCGGAGCTCCTCGATCAGCCGGACGCCGGACGGGCCGTCCGGGGCGACGACGAGGTTGAGCTGCTCGTTCGCGCTGAGCACGCGCTGGACGAGCGTGACGTTGGCCGGGTCGTCCTCGACGTAGAGGACGGTGGCCCGCTCCTGTTCCCGGGCCTGGCCCGCGTACGGGAGGTCGATCGTGAACGTACTGCCCGCGCCTTCCGAGCTGGTGACGTCGACGCAGCCGTCCATGGCCGTGGTGAGGCTCTTGACCAGCGAGAGCCCGAGCCCGGTGCCGCCGACGTCCTTGACGCCGATGCGCTCGAACGGGGTGAAGACGTCGGCGAGGCGGTCCTCGGGGATGCCGCGGCCGGAGTCGGCGACCGCGATCTGGACGTAGCGGAAGTCGTCGTCGGTGCGGTGGCCCCGGGAGTCGACCGGGTTGGCCTCGACGCGGATCCGGCCGCCCGGGCGGTTGTACTTGACCGCGTTCGAGAGCAGGTTGAGCAGGACCTGACGGAGGCGCTGGCGGTCGGCGCGGACCCGGAGGCCGTCGGTGGCCGGGCGTTCGATCGCCAGGCCGGCGGATTCGGCGGCCGGGCGGATGAGGTCGAGGGCTTCGCCGATGGCCTGGTCGAGGTCGATGTCCTCGGGGTCGAGGGAGACGTGGCCGGATTCGACGGCCTCGACGTCGAGGGCGTCGTTGAGGATCGCGAGCATGTGGCGGCCGGCCCGGACGATGTGGGTGAGGTTGTCGGATTCTTCGGGGGTGAGGTCGGCGGGTTCGAGGAGCTGGGCGAAGCCGAGGATCGCGTTGAGCGGCGTGCGCAGCTCATGGCTCATCCGAGCGAGAAAGTCGCTCTCGGCGCTCGGAGCCGCGTCGCGGCCAGAGTCGCCGTCGCGCTCGGCGCGCGGGGCCGCGCCGCGCGCGGAGGCGGCGGGGGTTTCCGATTCTGCGGCGGCTTGGCGGCGGGTGATGGCGGCGCCCAGCAGGGCGCAGGCTCCGGTCACCACCTCGCCTCGCTCGCTGGCGGTCAGGTTGTCGGCGACCGCCCGCTCGTTGACCAGCCCGCCGACGCGCAGGGCGGCGATGACCATCCCCGCGCACGACACGGGGAACAGCACGGCCGGGCCGCCCAGGCTCGTGTCGTCGACGACCGGACGGCCCTCGTCGAGGCGCTGCCACTGGCCCTCGCTCAGCCCCGGAGCGGCACCGATCCCCGGCGCACCGGCCGGCAGATCGGGCAGCGGCGCCGGCCCGGCCGGCGGCCGCAACGCCGACGGCACCGCCGCCGCGTGCTCCCCGGGCTCGGGCACCGGAGGAAGCCCGGGAGTCAGCCCCGGCGCGTCCGCCAGCCGCACCGTCTCTTCGCCGGTGGGCGGGCCGGACGCGGCTCGGGCTTCGGCGTCGGCCAGCGGGAACGGGTCCGTCGGACCCGGCTGGTCACTCGGACGGACGACGAGCTCACCCCGCCGCCCCCCGACGAAAGCGGTCACCGCGACCACCGACAGCTCCAGCCCGGTGTCGAGCGCCGCGACCGTCGGCGCGGACAACAACGTCCCCACCTCGACCAGCAGTTCGACCCCCGACCGATCGGTCACGGTCTGAGCTGTTCCCGATGTCCGATTCATCACAAACGCCCGATCGGCACCCCGACCCCGGAGCTGAGCGCTACGGCACGACCCACGCGGTCAACTCGGCCGCCAGCGACCCGTCGGCCTCGACGCTCTCCACGTTCATCCGCACCAGCTTCGTCGTGAGCTGCTGCGACTCGGCCGCCAGGCGGGACGTCAGCACGCACACGGTCGTTCCCGGCGACGGCGCCACCCACCCGACCCCGGGGTCGGCCCGGACCGCGTTCACGCAGTCCCGCGCGCTCGGGTCCCGGTTGTCGATCACCGCGAACCGGGACGCCTGGTCGAAGTCCAGGTGCAGCCCGTCCGCGCAGCTCCGGTAGGACGCGTCGGCACCCGACACCGGGAGCACCCGCGGCTGGTCGAGGTCGAGGTCGGTCCCCTCGCACGTGCTGGGCTGCACCCGGACGAGCTGGTCGGCGTAGGCGAGCTCGTAGTTCGCCCCCGGGTCGAGCCGGTCCGGATCCGTCGGACTGGGCGACGGCGACGGAGACGGCGGAGCCGACGAGGGCACCGGCGCCGGGGCCGCGGCCTGCGCGGACGCTTCCGGATCCACCGCGTGCTCGTCCGACGCGGCCGCGACCGCGGCCCGCTTCGCCGCGCCCTCGGCCGACGTCGCCCGGCCGACCGCGATGATCCCGGTGACCGTCGCGATCCCGGCGATCAGCAGCGCGACGACCGCGATGCCGAGCGCGACGACCGGCAGCCC
The DNA here is from genome assembly GCF_006912135.1 of Cryptosporangium phraense. NCBI lineage: Bacteria > Bacillati > Actinomycetota > Actinomycetes > Cryptosporangiales > Cryptosporangiaceae > Cryptosporangium > Cryptosporangium phraense. Next base: position 4,979 of record NZ_VIRS01000055.1, read on the forward strand.
GGCCGCGGCCAGCGTCCCGGACAGGCGCCCCTCGCTCGCCGAGTGCCGCCCGGCCGGGAGGTCGGCGACGCCGACGAACCCGAGCAGGTCCTCGTCGGGCTCGTAGTCGGTGACCGTGCGGCCGTACACCGTCGCGGACCGGCCGAAGCGCGTCCCCGGCTCGTCGTAGACGCTCCAGTCCGGCTCCTCCCCCCGGACGTCGAGCGGTCCGTCAGGTGAGCGCGGCGGGGCGGCCATCGCAGTTGACTCCCGGGGGGTGGACGAGCGGGCCCGTCAATCCAACCGCATTTTGCCGCATTTGCCCGATTCGACTCGCCGAGCTACACGTTCCGCCGGTACTGGCCGCCCACCTCGAAGAACGCCGCGGTGATCTGCCCCAGGCTGCACACCCGCGCAGCGTCCATCAGAACCGCGAACACGTTCTCGTCGGCCAGGGCCGCATTCTTGAGGCGCGTGAGCGCCTCCTCGGCCTCGGCGCGGTGCTCGCGCTGGAACGTCCGGACGCGCTCGACCTGGGAGCGCTTCTCGTCCTCGGTCGCCCGGGCGAGCTCGATCGGCCCGGTGTCGTCACCACCGTCCGGCGGCAGGAACGTGTTGACGCCGATCAGCGGGAGCGACCCGTCGTGCTTGCGCTGCTCGTAGAGCATCGACTCGTCCTGGATCCGGCCGCGCTGGTAGCCGGTCTCCATCGCGCCGAGCACGCCGCCGCGCTCGGAGATGCGGTCGAACTCGGCCAGCACGGCCTCCTCGACCAGGTCGGTCAGCTCATCGACGACGTACGAGCCCTGCAGCGGGTTCTCGTTCATCGCCAGGCCCCACTCGCGGTTGATGATCAGCTGGATCGCCAGCGCCCGCCGCACCGACGCCTCGGTCGGGGTGGTGACCGCCTCGTCGTAGGCGTTGGTGTGCAGGCTGTTGCAGTTGTCGTAGATCGCGGTGAGGGCCTGCAGCGTCGTCCGGATGTCGTTGAACTGCATCTCCTGCGCGTGCAGCGATCGCCCGGACGTCTGGACGTGGTACTTGAGCTTCTGCGAGCGCTCGTTGGCGCCGTAGCGGTCGCGCATCGCGATGGCCCAGATCCGGCGGGCGACCCGGCCCAGGACCGTGTACTCGGCGTCCATGCCGTTGGAGAAGAAGAACGACAGGTTGGGCGCGAAGTCGTCGATGTCCATGCCCCTGGCCAGGTACGACTCCACATAGGTGAAGCCGTTGGCCAGCGTGAACGCGAGCTGGCTGATCGGGTTCGCCCCGGCCTCGGCGATGTGGTACCCGGAGATGCTCACCGAGTAGAAGTTGCGGACCTCGTGCTCGATGAACCACTCCTGGATGTCGGCCATCATCTTCAAGCTGAACTCGGTGGAGAACAGGCAGGTGTTCTGGCCCTGGTCCTCCTTGAGGATGTCGGCCTGGACCGTGCCGCGCACGGTGCGCAGGGCCTCGGCCGGATCATCGCTCTGGTCGATGACCGTGTTCAGGAAGAACGCCAGGATCGTCGGCGCCGGGCCGTTGATCGTCATGCTCACCGACGTCGTGGGGGACGTCAGGTCGAAACCGTCGTAGAGCGCCTTCATGTCGTCGAGGGTGGCGATCGAGACGCCGGACGTGCCGATCTTGCCGTAGACGTCGGGCGGGGTGTCGGGGTCGCGGCCGTACAGCGTCACCGAGTCGAACGCAGTGCTCAGACGGGTGGCTTCGGAGTCTTTGGAGAGGTATTTGAAGCGGCGGTTCGTACGGAACGCGTCGCCCTCGCCGGCGAACATCCGGGCCGGGTCCTCGCCGTCGCGCTTGAACGGGAAGACGCCCGCGGTGAACGGGAACCGGCCCGGGAGGTTCTCCTCGCGGAGGAAGCGGAGCAGCGCGCCGCGGTCGGGGTCCTTCGGGAGCGCGACGCGCGGGATCTTGGTGCCGGAGAGGGTCTCCCGGCGCAGCGTCGTACGGAGCGTCCGGTCCCGGACCGTCGTCACGAGCTCGTCGCCGTCGTAGTCCCGCTTCGTCTGCTCCCAGGTCGCGAGCAGGGCCTCCGCGTCGCGGTCGACGGGTGCGATCAGCTTCTCCAGGTCCGCGGTCGGCGCGCCCGCCGCCTCGAGCGCGGCCCGCGCCACCTCCAGGTGCTCGGTCCGACGGACGGCGGCGACCAGTTCGTCGGTCTTCCCGTGGTACTGGCGGACGCCGTCGGCGATGTCGGCCAGGTAGCGGACGCGGGTCGGCGGGACGATCGTCGCGGCCGACGTGGAGGTCTTGCCGGTGACGGTCGGGAGCGTGCCCTCGCTCAGGTTCAGCTCGCCCCGGAGGAACTGGTAGAGCGCGGTGACGCCGTCGTCGTTGAACGTCGCCGCGCTGGTGCCGTAGACCGGCATGTCGGCCCACTGCGCCCCGAACGCCTCGCGGTTCCGGACGAGCTGGCGGGCCACGTCCCGGCGAGCGTCCTCGGCGCCGCGGCGTTCGAACTTGTTGATCGCGACCGCGTCGGCGAAGTCGAGCATGTCGATCTTCTCGAGCTGCGACGCGGCGCCGAACTCGGGCGTCATCACGTAGAGGGAGAAGTCGACGAACGGGACGATCGCCGCGTCGCCCTGGCCGATGCCGGGAGTCTCGACGATCACCAGGTCGAAGCCGGACGCCCGGCAGACTGCGATCGTGTCCCCGAGTCCCTCAGGGAGCTCGCGGCCGGCGCCGCGGGTGGCCAGCGAGCGGAAGAACACGACGTCGCCGTCGAGGCCGTTCATCCGGATGCGGTCACCGAGCAGCGCGCCGCCGCCCCGGCGGCGGGTGGGGTCCACGGCCAGGACCGCGATCCGCAGCTTGTCCTGCTGGTCGAGCCGGAAGCGGCGTACGAGCTCGTCGGTGAGCGAGGATTTCCCGGACCCGCCGGTGCCGGTGATGCCGAGCACCGGCACGCGCCGGGCCGCGGCTCGGCGCCGGATCTCGTCGGCGAGGTCGGCCGGGAGCGCGCCGGCCTCGGCCATCGTGATGGCCCGGGCCACCGCGAGCGTGGCCCCGGTGAACAGCCCGTCGAGCCCCGCCGACCCGCCGTCGACCGGCGCGGGGCCGGAGGCGGGGTCGGCCGGCGCCGAGCCGGAGGCGGGATCGGCCGGCGCGGGGCCGGAGGCGGGATCGGCCGGCGGGGGGCCGGAGGCGGGATCGGCCGGCGGGGGGCCGGAGGCGAGATCGGCCGGCGGCGGAGCGGCGGGGTGGGCCGGCGGCGGGGCGGCGGCGAGGTCGTAGTCGCAGGCTGCGATCAGTGAGTTGATCATCGCGGGCAGCCCAATCTTCTGGCCCTCGGCCGGCGAGAAGATGTGCGCGACCCCGCGCGAGTGCAGCAGCGCGATCTCGTCCGGAACGATCACGCCGCCGCCACCGCCGAACACCTTGATGTGCCCGGCCCCCCGTTCCTGGAGCAGCTCGACCAGGTACGTGAAGTACTCGACGTGACCGCCCTGGTAGGCCGAGATCGCCACGCCCTGGACGTCTTCCTGAATGGCGGCGTCGACGACCTCGCGCACCGACCGGTTGTGCCCGAGGTGGATCACCTCGGCCCCCTGCGACTGGAGGATCCGCCGCATGATGTTGATCGCCGCGTCGTGCCCGTCGAACAGGCTGGATGCGGTCACGAACCGGACCGGGTTGACCGGTGTGTGCAGTGCGCTCGCCATGTCCCCGTCCCGACCGCCCAGATGCTTGGACTTCCTACTATCTGACTACCGATCAACAATGTCCAGCACCGCCAGTACCGAGCCCGACGAACGCCTGCTGTTCGGACGAGACGCCCTAATGTCGGTTTAGCCGCACCGAGTGCCGTCGAACCCACTCCACCAGCGATCGCGCGACCAGCGAGGCGGCGCTGACGTACGCGCGGCCGGGCGGCCCCGGCAGCAGCGGCGCCACGTCCCTCGGCGACCAGCCCGACCTCGGGCTCACTCGCCCCGAATCGCGAGACGGAGCCGGGTCCGGGCCCCGGCCAGGCTGGGCCCGTACCAGGTCAGCGACCGGCCGTCGACGCAGGCGAACCGCGTGCCGCCGAACGCCTCCGGACCGTCGTCGGGCGTGAACGCGTACGGCTCGTCGGGCAGCAGCACCAGGTCGATCGGCGGCAACGACACCGGGTCGAACTTCGGGTACCGCTCCGGACTGTCGCCCAGCACGTTCCGGTACCCCAGCCGCTCCACGACGTCCCCCGCGAACGTGTCCGACCCCAGGGCCATCCACGGCCGCCGCCAGATCGGCACGACGACCGCCGGCCGTCCGTCGGCCGACCCGCCGTCGGCCGGAGCCACGGCCGGGAAGCCGGCCGGAGCCACGGCCGGGAGGTCAGCCGGAGCCTCGGCCGGGAGGTCGGCCGACCACTCGGCCTCCGCCTCCCCGAGCCACTCCGGACGCCCGAGCCCGAGCACCGCATGCAACCGTCCCAGAGAAGCAAACGCAGCCGGAACCGTCCGGATGTCGGTCACGTACACCGCCAATCCCGCCGCACGCAACGCATCCAGATCCGTCCCCCGGTTCTCCTCCCGATTGGCCAGAACGACGTCCGGACGCAACGCGATGATCGCCTCCACATCCGGATTCTTCGTGCCCCGGATCCGCGCGACGTCGAGGTCCGCCGGGTGCGAGCACCAGTCCGTGACGCCGACCAGCAGCTCACGCCCACTGGCCGCCACCGTCTCGGTGAGCGACGGCACCAAGCTCACCACCCGCCGCACGTCGTCCGGCAGCCTCACGTCGAGAAAGAGGTCATCCACCACCGTCGCCATGCCCCGACCCTAGGCCGGTTACCCTGCAAGCCATGGTCGCGCCGAGCTCCCTGCCGTTCGATCCGGTCGAGGAGGCCGCCCGCAAGTGGAGCGCCCGCTGGGACGACGCGGACGCGATGGCCGTGGCAACCTCGATCATGCGGGTCCAGCAGCTGCTGCTCGGGCGGATCGAGACCGCGCTGCGTCCGCTGAACCTGACGTTCGCCCGGTACGAGGCGCTCGTCCTGCTGTGCTTCAGCCGAAACGGCAGCCTGCCGATGAGCAAGATGGGCCAGCGGCTGATGGTCCACCCGACGAGCATCACGAACATCGTCGACCGGCTGCAGGCGCAGGAGTTCATCCGGCGCGAGCCGCACCCGACCGACCGGCGCACCACGCTGGTGGCGATCACCGACTCCGGCCGCGAGGTGACCGAGCGGGCCACCCAGGCCCTGGTCGCGGTCCGGTTCGCGCTGGACTCGCTGGAGCCCGACCAGATGAAGTCGCTCTACGACCTGCTCCGCGACGTCCGCCTGCACGCCGGCGACTTCCCCGAAGACCACGGCATCCGCACCTGGCCCAACGCGTTCACCGAAACCGACAGCCCATGACCGACGCCGCTCCCCCGTGGGCCTACGAGCAGGTCGCGCTCTCGGCCCACGACCCCCGCTGGGCCGAGACCGCCCGGTCCGAGTGCGCGACGCTCGCCGAGGTTCTCGGCCCGTCGATCGAGCACATCGGCTCGACCGCCGTCCCCGGCCTCGTCGCGAAGCCGATCGTCGATCTGATGGCCGCGGTCGCAGACCCGGCCGACCACCCCCGCTGGGCCGAGCAGCTCGCGTTCCGCGACCGGCTCCGCGCGGACCCGCAGCTGGCCCGCGATTACGCGGCCCTGAAGCGTCGGCTGGCCGTCGCCCATGCGGACGACCGCGAGGCCTACACCGAGGGCAAGGCCGCGTTCATCGCCCGTTCGTGAGCAGGCGGGCGTAGAGCTCCTCGGCCGGGTAGGCGGGGAGCGAACCGGACTCGGCCGCGTGGATCAGCTCGACGATCGTCGCGTTGTGCGGCGCGGTCCGGCCGGCCCGCTCGGCCAGCCGCACGACCGCGCCGTTCAGGTAGTCGACCTCGGTGCGCCGCCCCGCGCTGAGGTCCTCCCACATCGACGACCGCGCCTCCGGATCCATCGAGAACGCCGCCCCGACGACCCGGCCGTAGACCGCGTCCGGCACCCGCAGCATCGTCGGCAGGGCCTGCGGTGGCAGGCGCGTCACCCGGGCCGGCACGATCGCGGACGCCCGCAGCGTCCGCAGCGCCTCGGCGACCAGCAGCGCGAACACCCGCCGGTACGAGCGCTGGGCCAGCTCGGCGGCCAGCGGCACCCCCGACAGCGCGTTCACCGCGTTGTTGAGGTTGAGCAGCAGCTTGCCCCACTGCACGGGCACGAAGTCGGTCCGCATCACCAGCGGCAGCCCGGCCGCCTCGAACGACGGCAGCCAGGCCTCCAGCGCCGGGGTTCGCGCGCACATCAGCCCGCCCTCGGTGGCGCGGTGCAGACGTCCCGGCTCCGGCGACGCGACGTTGAACGCGACCATCCCGGCCGCCACGTCGTAGTCGGGTAACCGGGTCTGCAGCACGTCGGTGTTGCCGATGCCGTTCTGCAGGCTCAGCACCACCGGACGCTGCGGCGCGCCGGTCGCGATCGCCTCGCCCGCCTCGCCGGTGTCCGCGCTCTTCACCGTCACCAGCACGAGCCCGGCGTCGGCCAGCGCGGCGGGGTCCTCCGAGTAGTCCAGCGCACCGGCCGGTATCTTCACCCGGCTCCCGTCCAGCCCGCTCAACACCAGCGGGCCAGAGGCCAGCGCACGCATCCGCGAACGCCCGATCAGGCTGACCGGAGCGCCCGCCGCCTGCAGCAACCCGCCGACGTACAGCCCGATCAGGCCCGCGCCCAGCACCACGATCCGGTTCGCCACGAGCCGATTGTGCTGATGCCCGCCGGCCACCGCGACAGATTTGGGAATTATCACCCGCCAATTGACCTTCGCCCCCGCTCACTCCAGGGTGACCCCATGACTGTGGATGCGGACGTTCCCGACGTCACAGACGTCATCGTCGTCGGCGGTGGGTTGGCCGGGCTGGTGGCCGCGGCCGAACTGGCCGAGGCCGGCAAGTCGGTCGTCCTGCTCGACCAGGAACCCGAGGGCTCGCTCGGCGGCCAGGCGTTCTGGTCGTTCGGCGGGCTGTTCTTCGTGAACTCCCCCGAGCAGCGCCGGATGGGCATCCGCGACTCGCACGAGTTGGCCTGGCAGGACTGGCTCGGCACGGCCGGGTTCGACCGCCTCGACGATGAGGACGTCTGGGCGCGCCGCTGGGCCGAGGCCTACGTCGACTTCGCCGCGGGCGAGAAGCGCTCCTGGCTGCGCGAGCGGGGCGTCGGCATCTTTCCGCTGGTCAACTGGGCCGAGCGGGGCGGCTACGACGCGACCGGCCACGGCAACTCGGTCCCCCGGTTCCACCTCACCTGGGGCACCGGCCCCGGGCTGATCGCACCGTTCGTGCGGCGGGTCCGCGAGAACGTCGACCTGCGGTTCCGGCACCGCGTCGACCTGCTGCTCACCGACAACGGAACCGTCATCGGCGTCGCCGGCAGCATTCTGGCGCCGAGCGACACGAAGCGCGGCGAGCCCACCAACCGCGACGTGGTCGGCGACTTCGCGCTGCGCGCGCAGGCCGTCATCGTCACCGCGGGCGGGATCGGCGGTAACCATGACCTGGTCCGGCAGAACTGGCCGAAGCGGCTCGGCGCGCCCCCGAAAAACATGCTGACCGGCGTCCCGGCCCACGTCGACGGCCGCATGATCGGCATCACCGAGGCCGCCGGCGGCCGGGTCGTGAACCGCGACCGGATGTGGCACTACACCGAGGGCATCACGAACTGGGACCCGATCTGGCCCGGTCACGGCATCCGGATCCTGCCCGGCCCGTCGTCGCTCTGGCTCGACGCGACCGGCAAGCGACTGCCGGTCCCGCTGTTCCCCGGCTTCGACACGCTCGGCACGCTGGAGCACATCGCGAAGTCCGGTCACGACCACACCTGGTTCGTGCTCACCCAGAAGATCATCGAGAAGGAGTTCGCCCTGTCGGGCTCCGAACAGAACCCCGACCTGACCGGCAAGGACGTGCGCCTGCTGCTGCAGCGCGTCCGACCGGGCGCGCCCGGTCCGGTGGAGGCCTTCAAACGCCACGGCGTCGACTTCGTCGTGGCCGACGCTCTGCCCGACCTGGTGTCCGGCATGAACAAGCTCACGGATGCTCCGCTGCTGAACGCCGCCGACGTCGAGCGGATCGTGATGGCGCGGGACCGTGAGATGGCCAACCCGTACACGAAGGACCTGCAGATCACCGCGCTGCGGGGCGCCCGGTCGTACCGGGGCGACCGGCTGATCCGGGTCGCCGCCCCGCACCGGCTGCTCGACCCGGGCGCCGGGCCGCTCATCGCGGTCAAGCTGCACGTCCTCACCCGCAAGACGCTCGGCGGCCTGCAGACCGACCTGTCTTCCCGGGTGCTGGGCGCGGACGGATCGCCGATTCCCGGGCTCTACGCCGCGGGTGAGGTGGCCGGGTTCGGTGGTGGCGGTATGCACGGCTACCGCTCGTTGGAGGGCACGTTCCTCGGCGGCTGTCTGTTCAGCGGCCGGACCGCCGGCCGGGCCGCCGCGTCCGCCGTCGTCTGATCCTGTTCATGCGGACGCTCCGCCGAGCGCCCGACCGGCCAGGCGCTTCAGCGCGGAGTAGCGGGAGCTCGACCAGGCGCCGGACGCGGCGGCGGGCCAGGCGTAGCAGGGCGCACCGTCGCTGACCATGGCCAACACCGGCGGCAGACCGAGGTCGCCGGCCGCGTGCTCGTAGAGCCGCTGCGCCCTGGGCAGGATCACGCCGTAGTCGATCAGGTGCCCGAGCCGGTTCTCCCGGGCCAGGAACCACTCGATGTCCTCGTCCGGGAGCGGGTAGGTCGCGGGCAGGATGTTGTGCAGTGACAGGAAGACGCCGGTCCACTTGCGGCGCGGGTCGCCGAACCAGGGCGCGAGCAGCGCGAACCGACCGGCCGCCAGCCGAGGGTTCGAGAGCAGGCTGTCGGCGTAGAGGACGCGGATCATCGCGACGTCCATGAAGAACCGCTCGGTCGGTTTCTCCCGGTCGGCCAGCGCGCGATGTTCGACGTACCCGGTGATGATGCTGGCGTTGTGGGCGCGGTACCACGACCGCGGCGACGGCGTCCGCAGGAACTCGACCCAGCGCTGCACCGCCCCGCCGGTGTCCCGCCCGGTCCGGACGCGTAAGCGGGCCTCGTAGGCGTCCCGGAGGAGGTTCTCGTTGACCGACCGCCACCAGGGGCTGCCGTCGGGGGCCAGCACACCGCGGCGGAGCTGCCAGTGCATGAACGCGATCTCCGCGCGCCGGTAGGCGCGGATCGCCGGGCCGTCGTAGAACCGGGCGGCCAGCGCGACGCGCGCGGCCGGGTCGTCGCGGACCGCCGCCGTGAGCTCGGCCGCCTCGCGCGCTTCGGGGTCGGTCACGGCGCGAGTCTAGGGCGCGGCGGTCGGAACCCGGCCGGGGCGGATGGCCGGCACCAACCGCGGACGGGAAGAATCGCGGACGTGACGACAGTTGACGCGGACGCCGTCGAGGCGGCCTCGGTCCGGTTGGGCGCGGTGGTGTCCCGGACGCCGCTGGAGCGCAACGCCCGGCTCTCGGCCCGGATCGGGGCGGCGGTCTGGCTCAAGCGCGAAGACCTGCAGGTGGTGCGCTCGTACAAGGTGCGCGGCGCGTACAACCTGATCGCCCAGCTCGACGAACGCAGCCGGGCGCGCGGTGTGGTCTGCGCCAGCGCCGGTAACCACGGCCAGGGCCTCGCGTACGCGTGCGCCGCGCTCGGCGTCCGCGGGAAGGTCTTCGTGCCGCGGCCGACGCCCCGGCAGAAGCGGGACCGGATCGCCGCGCTCGGCGGCGACGCCGTCGAACTGGTCGTCTCCGGGGACAGCTACGACGACGCGGCCGCGGCCGCCGCGGCGGACGCCGAGCGGACCGGCGCGACGCTCGCGCCCGCGTTCGACGACCCGCGGACGATCGCCGGGCAGGGCACCGTGCTCAAGGAGGCGTTCGAGCAGCTCGACGACGTACCGGACGTGGTCGTGATCCCGGTCGGCGGCGGGGGGCTGCTGGCCGGGTCGCTGGCCTGGCTGCGGGAGCGGTACCCGGCGGTGCGGGTGGTCGGGGTGGAGCCGGCCGGGGCGGCCGGCATGGCCGCGGCGATGGCCGCGGGCGGCCCGGTGCCGCTGGCCGACCTGGACGGTTTCGTCGACGGCGCGGCCGTACGCCGGGTCGGTGATCTGACGTATCCGCTGGTCCGCGACCTGGGGGCCGAGCTCGTGCAGGTGCCGGAGGGCCAGGTGTGCGTCGAGATGCTGGCGCTGTACCAGTCCGACGGCATCATCGCCGAGCCGGCCGGGGCGCTGGCCCCGAGCGTGCTCGGGTCGATCGTCGACATCGAGCCGGACTCGACCGTGCTGTGCGTGCTCTCCGGCGGCAACAACGACGTGAGCCGGTACGCCGAGGTGGTGGAGCGGGCGCTGGTGCACGAGGGGCGCAAGCACTACTTCCTGGTCGAGTTCCCGCAGGAGCCGGGCGCGCTGCGACGGTTCCTGGACGAGGTGCTCGGCCCGGACGACGACATCACGCTGTTCGAGTACGTGAAGCGCAACAACCGCGAGACCGGACCGGCGCTGGTGGGCGTCGAACTGGGGCGGCCGGAGGACCTGGAGCCGCTGCTCAAGCGGATGTCGGAAGCCCCACCCAGGATCGAACGCGTCGAGACCGACAGCCCGCTGTTCCGGTTCCTGGTCTAGGGGTCGTTAGGCTCTCGCGACGTGAAGCTGATCGAGGAACGGATCGTCGTCGGGGGCACGATCAACGTGGCCGTCCTCCGGCCCGTGGGCGACGGGCCCTGGCCCGGGGCGCTGCTCTACACGGACATCTTCCAGCTGACCGAGTCGACGCTGCGCACCGCACGCCGGCTGGCCGGGTCGGGATTCGTGGTGTGCGTGCCCGAGATCTACCCGCACGGTCCGCTGGCCGGCGTGGCGCTGGAGTTCGACGACGCCGGCAAGCAGGCCGGCCTGGCCGGCGCCGCGGCCATGACCACCGCCGAGTTCGACGCCGACCGCGCCGCCGTGCTGGACCACCTCGCGGCCCGCGCCGACGTGTCGACGCTGGCGGTGACCGGCTTCTGCCTCGGCGGGCACCTCGCGTTCCGGGCCGCGTTCGACGAGCGCGTCGAGGCGACCGTCTGCTTCTACCCGACCGGCCTGCACAACGGTGCGCTCGGCTCCGACACCGCCGACAGCCTGGCCCGGGCGGCCGAGATCCGGGGGCGGCTGATGATCGTGTTCGGGTCCCAGGATCCGCACGTGCCGGCGGAGGCGCGGCTGGCCACGGTCACCGCGCTGTACGCGGCCGGCCTGACCGACCTGGAGCTGCACGTGTACCGGGGAGGGGAGCACGCGTTCATGCGGGACGTGGGTCCCCGGCACGATCCGGAGCTCACCGATCTGGCGCTGGCGTCCGCGGTGTCGTTCTTCCGGGGCCGCTGACCGCGCCGGTCCCGGGCGGCAGGCGTTCGGTGAGGTGGACGCGGACTTCGTCGCCCTCGGCCTTGCCGATCGCCTTGCGGACGGCGGCGCTCACCGGCAGCTTGTGGGTGCCGTCGCCCAGGGCCATGAAGGCTCCGCGGAACGGTTCGCCGTCGATGTCGCCGCGGACCTTGACCAGGCCGCGGGTGCCGAACACGGTGGCCGAGCCGGGCAGCTGCACGCAGATCCAGGTGTCGCCGGGGCGGACGCGTCCGAGGGTGGCGGTGAAGGTGAGATCGAGCGGGGACATGGCTCCTCCTTGGTCACCTCGTACACGAACGAGCAACCCGGAAATCGACTAGGCCCTGTCCTGCGAATCTCGCTCGCAGCGAGGTTCGCAGGACAGGGCCTAGGCGAGGGCGCGTCGGACGGCTTCTTCTGGTGAAGGCGCGGGTTCGAGGCCGGGGATCTCCCAGCCGTCCAGGGCGTAGACCGGCTTGCCGGCGCGCTTGGCCAGCGCGATCTCGCTGAGCGTCCCCCAGCTGCCGCCGACCGCGACGAACGCGCGCCCGGCCCGGACGATCAACCCGTTGCGCAGCTCGCCCAGGCCCGTCGGGAGGGCGATCGTGACGTACGGGTTCGCGTCCGCGGCCTCGGTCCCGGGCAGGAAGCCGATCGTCGTGCCGCCGGCCGACCGGGCGCCGCGGCACGCGGCTTCCATCACGCCGCCGAGGCCGCCGCAGACGACGATCGCCCCGCTCCGGGCGAGCAGCGTTCCCACCTCGGCGGCGAGCGCGCACTGGGACGCGGTCGCGCCGTCTCCGGGACCGATGACGCCGATCAGCGGTGCGTTCACACCGCCGGACCGTACAGGCCGGCGATCAGCGCCAGCTGTTCGCGCTGGGTCGCGAGATCGAGCGCGGCGATCCGGAGCACCAGGTGGCGCGCCCCGGCGGCGACGTACGCGTCGAGCACCGAGCGCACGTGCTCCGCCGGGCCGGCGACCAGCAGCTGGATCGTCGAGACGACCGACCGTGGCATCCCGTAGGCCGCCCGCACATAGGCGTCGAGCCCCTCGTCGTCCCCCACCAGCACGGTCGCGAACAACGCCGGAGCGATCTCCCGCCCGCCAGCGCGTACCGCAGCCAGACCCGACGCGTAGGCCGAGACCGTCGGCGGGTACGGGAGCCAGCCGTCGTACAGCCGCCCGGCCCGCCCCAACGCCGACCTCCCCGCCCCACCCAGCCACACCGCCGGCCCACCCTCCCGCGCCGGCGGCACCACCGGCGGCACCTCGATCGACCCGATCACCACCGGCTCCCCCGCCCACAACTGCCTCCACACCCCGACGGTCTCGTCCAAGCGCACGAACCGCCGCTCCCACGGCACCTCCGAGATCGCGTACTCCCGCTCCGACCGTCCCGGAAACCCCGCCCCGACGCCGACCGTCAGCCGCCCGCCCGACAGCCGATCCACCGAAGCCAGCACCGACGCCGTCTGCACCGGCCGCCGCAGCAGCGGCAGCAACGTCGCCGTCCCGAGCCCGATCCGCCGGGTCACCGCGGCCACCGCCGACAACACGGTCAGCGGCTCGACCACCGGCCGCAGCAGCGTGTCCCCGACCCACACCGACGACAGGCCCAGCGACTCGGCCGCCACCGCCAGCTCCAGGATCCCCCGCACGTCCCACGGCGAAAGGGTCGTAAAGGTCAGCCAGCTCGACCTCGCGCTGCGCGCCGGAACCACCCAGCGCCACCTGAGCTTTCTGGAGAGCGGCCGGTCCGCGCCCGGCCGCACGCTCGTCGTCCGCCTGGCCGAGTCACTCGAGCTCCCGCTGCGCGAGCGCAACGAGCTGCTGGCCGCCGCGGGCTACGCCCCCGTCTACCCCCAGACCCCGCTCGAGGACCTGACCGCCGTCCGGACCGCCCTCCGCCACGTCCTGGCCGGCCACGAGCCCTATCCCGCCGTCGTCGTCGACCGCTACGGCACCCTGGTGGACGCCAACCGAGCGCCGTCCCGCTGCACCTCGCGTCCGGGCGCGGGGAGCTCCACCTGACCACCACGGTCACGACGTTCGCCACCGCCCTCGACGTCACGGTCGCCGAGCTCAAACTCGAAGCCTTCCTGCCCGCCGACGTGCCGACCGCCGAGCGGCTGCGCCAACCCGTACGGTAGGGACGGTGAAGCCGTTCCTGCTGCTGGCCACCCGGGCCGAGGACGCCGCCGCCGACGAGGAGTACGAGGCGTTCCTCCGCTTCTCCGGTCTCGACGAACGCGACCTGCGCCGTCACCGCCTCGAGCGCACCCCGCTCGGCGACCTCGCGCTCGACGACTGGTCGGGCATCCTGCTCGGCGGCGGCCCGTTCAACGTCTCCGACCCGGCCGACGCCAAGACACCGGTGCAGCAGCGCGTCGAGAAGGAGCTCCACGACCTGATCGGGCGGATCGTCGCCGAGGACTTCCCGTTCCTGGGCGCCTGCTACGGCATCGGGACGCTCGGCGGCCACCAGGGCGGCGTCATCGACCGCACCTACGGCGAGCCGGTCGGCGCGGTCGAGATCACGGTCGTCGAGAACGATCCGTTGTTCGCCGACGTCCCGACGACGTTCGAGGCGTTCGTCGGCCACAAGGAGGCGATCCGCGAGCTGCCCGACCACGCGGTAGTGCTGGCCCGATCCGAAAAATGCCCGGTGCAGGCGTTCCGGATCGGACAGAACGTCTACGCGACCCAGTTCCACCCCGAGCTCGACGCCGCCGGCCTGGCCACCCGCGTCGACGTCTACAAGTACGCCGGGTACTTCAGGCCCGAGGAGGCCGACGAGATCAAGGCCCTCGCGTACGCGTCCGACGTCAAGTACCCGCCCGCCGTACTGCAGGCCTTCATCGAGAAAGCTAGCCGAGCGCCGAGTAGTGCACGACGGTCGGCGTCACGCGGATGATCAGCCGGACCTCGTCGTCGGACTCCCCCGGCGGCTCGACCTCGAGGTACTTCTGCGACAGCGCGCCCGGCAGCGCCTTCTCCGGGTCCGGCAGCAGCTCCGCGGTCCCGCGGACCTCCGCTCCCACGTAGGGGTTCCCCTCGTCGTGCACGGCGACGCTCACCCGCGGGTCCCGGGCGACGTTGCGAGCCTTCTTGCGGTGGTCGAGGACGGAGAACAGCAGCGTGTCCCCGTCCCGGAGCACCCAGAGGACGCTCGTCTGGGGCGACCCGTCGGGGTTGATCGTCGCCAGCGTCGCGAAGTTCCGTCCGTCGAACAAGGCCCGGACGTCCGGGCTCAGAGTCACCGTCACGCGCCTCATCCTCACGCCGAGCCCGGACCGGCGGAAGAAGGCACATAAATGTCACCGTTCGAGGCGCGCCCGGTACGACGCCGGAATCAGCTCGCGCAGCTCCTCCGGTAGCAGCGGCAGGTCCAGCAGGCTGAGCTTGACGTAGCTGCGCTGCCGGTGCGTCTGCGAGTCGAGCCGCACCACCAGCCCGGCCCGGGGCTCGAGCCGCACGTCCACCGAGCCACCGCCGCCGACGTGGGCCAGCGCCCGGCCGTCGATCTCCAGCGTCACGTCGCCGGAGTCGGGCAGCAGGTCGAGGCGCACCGGCTCGCCCGCGGACAGGACCAGCGACCGCGAGATGCCGGCCAGCGGCGCGGTCGGCGTCACGATCAGCGCCTCGGTGGCGGGCGAGATCACCGGGCCACCGGCCGCGTAGTTGTAGGCGGTGGACCCGGCCGCGGTGGCCAGCACCAGCGAGTCGCAGCGGTAGTAGCCGTACCGCTGGCCGTCCACGGCCAGCGAGGCGGCCGCGACCCCGGAGCCGGGCTGCCGGATCACCGCGAGGTCGTTGAACGCGACGAACTCCTTACCGTCGACCGAGATCCGCAGGCAGCTGTGCGGTTCGACGGTGAAGTCCTCGGCCGAGAGCCGGTCGAGCGCGGCCGGGAGCTCGACCGGGTCGACCTCGATCAGGAACCCGAGCTTGCCGAGGTTGACGCCCAGCACCGGCCGCGGGGAGTCGGCGACCAGCCGCAGCGCGCCGAGCATCGTGCCGTCGCCGCCGATGCTCACCAGCGCGTCGCAGGTGCGGACGAACTCCTCGGGCGGGAGCGCCGACACGCCCTCGGGCGCCCGGTCGCGGTCGGCCTCGCGGACGTACACGCCGAACTCGTGCCGCCCGGCCCACTCGACGACCGTCGACGCCACCGGGAGGACGTTCTTGGTCGGATGGAACACCAGCCCGATCGCGATCTTGTGCATTCCCCCACCTCATCATGCGCGCGGTAGCCACCTCGGCAGCCGGAGCGCGAGCACCACGACGGGCAAGGCCGCGAGCGCGCACAGCACCGGCAGCGACACCGCGCCGGACGCCGCTCCGAACACCGCGTAAACGATCAACGCGACGACTTCCTCCCCGATCGCCGACACCGAGGTCACGGTGGCGCGCGGTCCGGTCAGCGTGTCCTGCAGCCGCGCCGACGCGACGACGATCGCCGCCCCGAGCGCTCCGTACCCGACGCTCAGCAGCACGAACCCGGCCGGGTGGCGAATCAGCGCGCCGGCGGCCAGCACGATCGCACCCGCGCCGGCCAGCCCGGCCACCCAGCGCGGCGCCAGCCCGGCCAGCCGTCCACCGGCCTCGGCGCCGAGCGCGTACGCGAGTTCCGGCACCAGCAACAGGTACGGCAGCGCGGCGACCGACGTGAGGCCGACCGCGAGCAGCGAGAAGTACTCCTCGATCGCGGTGGCTCCGCTGAGCACGACGACCGAGGCGACGAGCAGCCCCACGGCCCGGTTCCGCACGGCCTCGGTGACGCCCGCCCTCAGCGTCGCGAAGTACCCGTCGCCGGGCTCGTCCGCGTCCACGTCCGAGTCCGCGTCCGCGTCCGCGTCCAACGGCGAACCCGCGGGCAGGCGGGTCGTGAGGGCCGCGCAGAGCAGGCAGGCGGCGACGGACGCCCAGCCCGCCGCGCGGTAGCCGCCGAGCGCGAGCAGCGGGCCGGCCAGCGCGGTCCCGGCGAGCGTTCCGGTCGCGGCGAGCGCCTCGCAGCGGCCGAGGATCCGGGCGTAGCGGTCGGCCGCGCCGAGGCGGGTCAGCTCGTCGTAGACGAGCGCCTCCCAGGTGCCCGACGACAGCGCGCCGTTGACGCCCCACAGCACGAACCCCAGCGCGAAGCCGGTGAACGTCGGCCACAGCAGCCAGCACGCGAACCCGAGGGCCCGGATGACCTCGGCCACGACCAGGAGGTGCCGGCGGGGAACCCGGTCGGCCAGCGCGCCCGACGGCACCTCGAGCACGAACCCGGTGAGCGACCAGATGCCGAAGAGCAGGCTGATCTGCCCGCCCGACATCCCGGAGTCCGCGAACAGCAGCGCGTACACCGGGTAGAGCGGGATGAGCTCGGTCAGGAACCGGAGCAGCTGGATCTTCCGGGCGAGACGGCCCGGAGCGTCAGTGGATCAATGTCGTCGGCGCATGAACCGATGCTAGCTGTTCGAGGCCAGCCGTTTCAGCATCGGCGGGGCGTCGGCCGAGGGCAGCACGGCCTCGATGAACACCAGCTTCTCCGGCGCCGCGCCGGCCGCGGCGAGCGCCTGGCGCAGCTCCCGGCGGCTGGTCGCCCGGTAGGTGTGGGCGTTCGGAGCGACCGACCGCACCAGACCGCTCCAGTTCCACGGCGTGACGTCGTGGTAGAGCGCCTCCGGGCTGCGCTGCACCCGCGCGCCGGTGCGCCCGGCGTTGTTGACGACGATCACGACCGGGGTCAGCCCGGACGACGCGATCGTGCCGAGCTCGGGCGCGGACGTCTGGGCCGCGCCGTCGCCGATGACCAGCACCGGACGGCGGCCCGGCTCGGCCAGCCCGGCGCCGAGCGTCGCGGGCAGCGTGTAGCCGGGCGAGCTCCAGACCGGCTGGCCGACGAACGCGGTGTTCGGCGGGAACGTGATGCTGACCGCGCCCCAGAACGACGTCCCGACCTCGGTGAGCAGCGTCGAGGACGCCGGCAGCCACTCCTCCAGGCTCTCCCAGAGCGAGATCTGGGTCAGCGCGTCGGTGACCGGGCCGTGCTCGTCCTCGGCCCGGCGGCCCAGCATCGCCGAGGCCGGCAGCCCGGCCGCCGGAAGCGTCGCGTACTCGCCGGCCAGGCCGGTCAGCGCGGCCAGCGCGGCGCGCATCGGCACGCCCTCGAAGACCTCGCCGGCGACGACCGCGGTGGTGCCGCGGACGTCGATCGTGTGCGCCGGGTCCTCCCGGGCGGTGAACGCGCCCGCGACCGTGTCGGTCATCAGCGTGCCGACCGTGATCAGGACCGCCGCCTGGTCGACGGCCCGCCGGGCCGACTTCACGCCGACGTCACCGCAGTAGACCCCGGCGAAGCACGGGTGGTCCTCGTCGATCGCGCCCTTGCTCGACACCAGCGTGACGAACGGCAGCGGACCGGCCTCGACCAGCGCGCGCAGCTCCCGGGTGGCTCCCCGGCGCTCGACGCCGTGCCCGGCGATGACCGTGACCTGGCCGTCCTTGGCCCGCAGCAGGGCCCGGGCGGCGTTCGCGAACGCGGCCAGCGCGGGGGCGTCGACCGGCTCGGTCCAGACCGGGGTGGCCAGCCGGTGGGCGTCGACCGGCGCGGACGCGACGTCGGCCGGGACGCTCAGGTAGACCGGGCGGGAGGTGGCCACCGCGGTCGCCAGCGCGTGATCGATCTGCGACGCCGCACTCGCGTGGGTGAGCACCTCGGTCGCGGCCGTGACCTCGCGGTAGGCGCGGGCGAAGTGGCCGGGGTCGCCGTCGGCGAGCGTGTGGCGGAGCAGCGCGGCACCGGAGCCGGTGGGCGGCGCGCCGGTGATCTGGACGACCGGGACCTGCTCGGCGTAGGCCCCGGCGATCGCGGTGAGGCAGCTCAGCTCGCCGACGCCGGACGTCGTGACGACGGCCGCGAGCCCCCGGCGGCGGGCGTAGGCGTCAGCCGCGCACCCGGCGCTCAGCTCGTTCGCCGAGCCGATCCAGCGCTGCTGGCCACCGCGGAGCATCCGGTCGAGCAGCTCGAGGTTGGAGTCGCCGGGGACGCCGAACAGGTGCGCGACCCCGTGCTGGCGGAGGCGTTCGGCCAGGTAGTCCGCAACCGAGACCTCTCGCGTGACGCCCATACTGGGAAACCTGCCGTTCGGGGGACAGAACGACAAGATGTACGTTGTTCACTGAGCAAAATGCTTCATGCGGACGCCCGGCGGAGGCGACTTTTGAGCGAAACGCGCATTGTCGATCGGACCGATGCGTCAATTCTGATTGCTCTGGACGACGAGCCGCTGGCCACGGTGACAGCGCTCTCCGAGGAGCTGCGCTTCGCCCGGAACACCGTGCAGGCGCGGCAGCGCCGGCTGGAGTCGGACGGGGTGCTGGCGCCGCCGTCGGCCCGGCTGCGGCCGGAGGCGATGGGACTGTCGCTGCTGGCGTTCGTGTCGATCCAGATCAGCCAGGGAGAGCTGGATCCGACCGTGGAGGCGCTGTCGGCGATTCCCGAGGTGCTCGAGTTGCACGCGGTGACCGGGGACGCTGACCTGATCGCGCGGGTGGTGGCGCGGGATCCGGAGGACCTGCACCGGGTGACGCGGTTGATCGTGGGGTCGTACGGGGTGATGCGGACGTCGACGAGCCTGGCGGCGCGGGAATTGATCTCACGCCGGATGCGGCCGCTGCTGGAGCGGTCGCTGGAATGAGAAACCGCCCCGGGCCGGGGCCCGGGGCGGTGTCCGACCACCTAGTGCTCGACGTGCTCGCGCCGGAACCGGCTGAACAGCGAGTGGCGCTCGGTGTCGGCGCGCTCTTCGGCGGCCCGCTCGGCCCGCTCGGTGTGCTCGGCCCGGGCGGCGTCGGCCTGCACGGCCCGGTCGGTCTCGACCCGCTCGGTCGCCGCGGCGGCCTGGGCCCGCTCGGCGTCGTGGCTGTCGGCCCTGGCCTCCTCGTTCCGGATGACGCGCGGCTGCTCGGTGCGGTCGGCCTCGATCTGCTCGGCGGCGCGCTCGCGCTCGGCCCGCTCGACCGGGTCGTGCCGGTCGGCGTTCACCCGCTCGGCCGCGACCTCACGGTCGGCCTCGCGGTCGGCCGCGGCGGCGTCGGTGCGGCGACGGGACCGGTCGGCGTGCACCGGAGCCTCGCGCAGCGCCTCGGCCTGCGCCTTCTCGGTGTCGTGGATCCGGTTGTCGCCGGGCGCCCCGTCGAAGTCGATGTCCGGAGCCAGCTCCCGCGCCCGCTGCGCCAGCCGCTCGGCCTCGGCCCGCTCCTTCTCCGCGTTCTCCCGCCGCTCGGCGGCCGCACGCTCCTCGCGCGCCACCTCACGCTCCACTTCGGCCCGACGGGCCCGCGCCTGCGCGGCCTGCTGCTCGGCCGCGGCCCGCTCGGCTTCCGCCTTGGCCGCCCGGGCCTTCGACTCCTCGAGGTGCTCCTGCGCCTGCAGCCGGCGCTCCTCTGCTCTGCGTGCCTTCGCGGCGCGCTGACGCGGTAGGACGACCGCGAACAACACGAGCGCTAACAGCACGATCACGACGAGCGCGATGATCAGCCCGGTCGTCATGTCGCCTCCGTGTCTGGATGAGCTACTGCTCGGTCGAGACCCGTACTACCCACAAAACGTGCCGGACTATCGCCGGTCGGCCGGCGGACGCTCGTACCGCATCAGACCTTCCTGCGTCACCGCCGCCACCAGGTTCCCGGCCCGGTCGAAGATCCGCCCCTGGGTGAACGCCCGCCCGAACCCCGCCGACGGCGACGTCTGGTCGTACAGCAGCCACTCGTCGGCCCGGAACGGACGCAGGAACCAGAGCGCGTGATCCAGCGACGCGCCCTGGGTGTGCGGCCCGGACGCGTGCGGCACCCGCGCCGATCCGAGCAGCGTCATGTCGCTGAGATACGTCAGCACGCACACGTGGAAGATCGGGTCCGTCGGCAGCGCGTGCCGATAGCGGATCCAGATCTGCTGCTGCGCCGCCACCCCGGGTCGCTTGTCGACGGACGCGGCCGGGATCTGCCGGAAGTCCCAGTCCGGCCACTCGCGGGCGTGCCAGGCGGCCATCGACCCCTCGAGCGCGACCGGGTCCGGCAGGTCCTCCGGATACGGCACCGCGGGCATCTCGTCCTGGTGCTCGGGGCCCGCGTCCTGGACGTGGAACGACGCCGACATGAAGAAGATGACCTTGCCGTCCTGCACGCCGGTCACCCGGCGGGTCGCGAACGACCGTCCGTCCCGGATCCGGTCGACCAGGTACACGGTCGGGATCTCCGGCTTCCCCGGCCGGATGAAGTAGCCGTGCAGCGAGTGCACGACGTAGCCGGAATCCACGGTCCGCACGGCGGCGACCAGCGACTGGGCCGCGACCTGACCGCCGAACGTCCGCTGCAGGAACGAGTCGGGGGTGCTGCCCCGGAAGATGTCGTTCTCGATGCGCTCTATGTCGAGAACTTCATGGATGGTCGCCACCGACCCACTCTAATTGTCGAACATGTGTACGTAGCATGGGGTCATGGGCCGCCTCGTCGAGGCGCACCAGCGTGCGGCCGCGTACTACGCCGGTCAGCTCTCCCGGCTGACCGGCGGCCCGGCGTTGCACTACCTGCGCAGCCGCGGTATCCCCCAGTCGCTGGCCCGGTCCCGGCCGTGGCGCCTGGGGTACGCGCCGCCGGTCCGCACCGGGCTGACCGGCTACCTGCGCCGCCTCGGCTTCGCCGACGACGAGCTGATCGAGGCCGGGCTCACGGTCGTCACCCGCACCGGCCGGCCGGTGGACGCGTTCCGCGACCGGTTGCTGTTCCCGATCCGCGGGCCCGACGGCCGCGTCCGGGCGTTCGTCGGCCGCGACCTCTCCGGTCAGGCGCGCGTCCCGCGCTACCGCAACACGGCGACCACGCCGATCTACACGAAGAGCGGCTACCTGTACGGCTCGGCCGAGGTCCTGTCCTTGTTCGGACGCCCGCTGGGCGGGCACCGCGGGTCGCTGGCCGGGGTGATCCTGGTCGAGGGCCCGGCCGACGCGGTCGCGCTCTCCCGGCTGCCGCCCGGCCCGGACGGGCGGTTCGCCGCGGTCTCGACCTGCGGCACCGCGGTCACCGCGGGTCAGATCGCGCGCCTGGCGGCGACGGTCCCGCCGGGCACGCCGGTGATCGTCTGCTTCGATCCGGACGCCGCCGGCGCGCGCGCCGCCGATCGGGCCTACGACCTCTTGCGGACGTGGGACGGGCCGGTCGACGCGATCGTGCTGCCGCCGGGGGTCGACCCGGCCGCGCTGATCGCCCGCTCCGGCCCGCGGGCGGCCGCCCGGGCCCTGCGCGACGCCCGGACGTCGCTGCTGGCCGCCCGCGTCGCCCGGCGGGTGTCCGGGCGACGGCTGGACGAGATCGAAGGCCGGCTCGGTGCCCTCCGGGCCGCCGGTGCGCTCCTGCGCCACGCGGTACCCCGCGACGCGCCGCAGCTGGCGCTGATCGCCCGCGACCTCGCCGTCCGGCTGGGCTTCGACGGCGTCACCGTGTTCGAGGGGATCTACCCGGCGGCCGGTGACGGCCACGAGCCCACCTCGGTGAACGCGTGACGCAACGTCGCCCGCACCGAGAACTTCTCGGCGATCCGCGCGATGACGCCCGGGTGGTCGCCGTGGGCGCCGTCGCCGTCGACCAGCCCGTCGAGGAACAGCAGGAAGTCCGTGCTGGTGGTGGTGACGTTGCCGCGGAGCAGCGTGACGTGCTCGATCAGGCCGCCCGCGAACGGCTCCCGCTCCAGCGTCGGCACGATCTCGTTCCCGAGGTACGCGATGAACTCCTCGGCGAGTCTCTCCAGCTCGGCGAGGAGCGCCGGGATCTCCGCGTCGGACGCGTCGGGGATGCGGAGGCTCACGTCCTCGCCGTCCTTCGGCGCGATGTGCAGTTCGTACAGGACACCGCTGGTCATGGTGTGGTCCCTTCAGTGGGCCGCCGCCGCGAGCGCGGGCGGGCGAATGGAAGCCGGAGCGGCGAGGTCGCCGGTGGCGCGGAGGTAGGACAGGACGGCCAGGACGCGGCGGTGGTCGTCCGGGCGGGGCGGCAGGCCGAGCCGGATGAAGATGCTGCGGACGTGGGCCTCCACCGTCCGCGGGGCCAGGAACAGGTGCTCGCTGATCGCCTCGTTCGAGCGCCCCTCGGCCATCAGCGACAGCACCTCCCGCTCGCGGTCGCTGAGCGTCCCGACCGGCTCGGCGATCGGATCGCAGGTGCGCCGCCGGGCGAGGGCGGCGGCCACGTCCGGGGCGAGCACGCACCCGCCGTCGGCGACCCGGCGCACGGCGGTCCGGAACGCGTCGATGCCCCCGACGCGGTCGACGAGCAGGTAGCCGATCCCCCGGGTGCCCGCCCGCACCAATCGGTCGAGCACGGCGTCCACCACCGCGTGAGCGAGGACGACGACCCCGACGTCGGGATCGTGGACGCGGGCCTCGGCGGCGGCGTCGAGCCGGCCGGTCTTCGGGTGGTGGCGGGGCCGGAACTGCGCGGACCGCGCGTCGACCACCACGACCGCGGGCCGGAAGCGGGTCACCGCGGACCGGAGCTCGTCGGGGTCGCTGACCTGGGCGACGACCTCGAACCCGTCGCGGGTCAGGAGTTCCGCGAGCGCGTCGCGGAGAAACGTCGGATCGTCCGCGAGGACGACGCGGTTGCGGCGCTCACCGGCCGAAGCGGACGGACGGCGGGGCAGCGGGGTGACGGTCCCCTCCGGGGAGGGGCGGTTCGGGTAGGGCACGGAAACTGCGGCTCTCATCGGCATCCCCCGGGCCGCGGCCCGGATCGACCGGGCCGTTGGATTGGTCGCCCTTCAGAGGGAGCCGGTGCGCGCTTGATACAGCCAATCCGCGGACTGTCCGATCGCCGACTCCGGCCTCAGCCGGTCAGCTGATCCACGGGGTCACGGTGCCGGCGCAGCGCAGCCGGAACGGACGGTCGAGCGGGAACGGCTCGACCGCGAAGTACCCGACCGCATCGACGTCCACAGTCGACCCGTCGGCGTCCGGACGCTCGACGACGACGTAGGCCGGGATCTCGACGTCCGCGGTCGCGACGAGCTGGCCGCGGAGCGCGTCGGGGTCGTACTCGAGGTCGAGCTCCATCGTCAGCGTCGACGTCTCGAACGTCAGGCTGCGCCGGGGCGGGCCGTCGGCGCGGACCAGCACCGGCGGGCGGTCGTCGGCCGAGTCGTACCGCAGGGCGCTCAGCTCGGCATCCACGGTGCGCCAGGTGAACACCGCCCGCCCGGCCCTGGTCACGCTCTCGGGAACCGCGGTCTGTTCGGCCAGCGCCTCGCCGAGCGCACGCAGGAGCGCGTCGTCATCGCTCCACGCGGTCGGCATCGCGGCTCCCTCCGGACGAACGCTGGTCGGCGGCCAGGAGTGCAGCCACCTCCGGTGTCCGGCGTAACGCGGCCAGACAACGGACGCGATGCGGGCCGATGCTCCCGATCGCAATACCCAGATCTTCACTGATTTGCGCATATGGCGTCGGCGGATCTCGGAGCAACAGACCGAGGAGTTTGCGGCACCGCTCGCCGAGCTGCGCGAACGCTGCCCGCAGAGCGTCGTTGCGCTCGGCGCGCAGCAGCGCCTCGTCGGCGGCCGGGCCGTGTCCGTCCGGAACGACCTCGACGAGCAGCGGCCGCTCGGCCGTGGCCCGGCCCTGGGCGACCCGGGCGAGGCGGATGCACTCGCGCCGGGCCGTCGTCAGGAGCCAGCCGGGCAGGGCGGCGGGGCTGCGCAGCGTCGGCAGGTGTTCCAGCAACCGGAGCCAGACCACCTGGGCGACGTCGTCGGTGTCGGCGGCGGACAGCTCGTAGCGGCGGCAGACGGACCAGAGCAGGGGCGCGAACCGGTCGACGAGCGCGCCCCAGGCCCGCTCGTCGCCGTCCGCCGCCGCCCGGACGAGCTCCTCGACCGATGCCGTCAGCTCAGCCGCCGATAGGGTGCGATGTCGCTCGCCTCTCCGTTGAGCAGTTGGTCCAGCGCGTCGAACGCGCTGAGTTTGTCGACCGACATCCGGCGGGCGATCTCGCCGGTGACCGTGGCCGCCGCGAACGAGCTCCCGGCCCAGGACGCGTACGGCTGGGGAAAGTCGACGTCTCCTTGCCGCGGCTCGACGAAGTGGACCTCGCCCTCGAGGAACAGGCCGACCGGGATCACGCCGTCGGCGACCAGGTCGAGCCAGGGCCGGTCCGGCGTCGTGTCGGCCAGCTCGAACGAGCCGTCCGCGGCGACCGTTCCGGAGCCGACCGCCACGACGTCGTTGAAGAAGGCCGGGTAGAGGTTCGGGGTCCCGATCCGGTTCTGGGCGTAGTTGCCGCCCGAGGCCACCAGCACCGCGTTGGTGCCGATCCGGTCGATCGCCCGCCGCAGCGGCGTCGGCGCGTCCGACACCAGCGCGCCGAACGACATGTTGATGACGCTGACGCCCTCGTCGACGAACTCCACCAGCCGGGTGGCGACGCTCCACGAGTCGTGGAGGTTCGGCCCGAGCACCTGCTTGCAGACCAGCAGCGCCTCGGGCGCCCGCCGGCGCACGATGCCGGCGACGAACGTGGCGTGGCCGGACGACGCCTGGGGGGACGCGGTGGACTCCCCCTCGATGTGCCCGAGCAGGTCGGGGTGCTCGAAGATCAGCGTGTCGGCGATGCCGATCCGCGGGCTGTCCGGGCCGACGGATCCCTCCGGGAACGTGAAGCCCCGCGCGGCCACCGGCTCCGGCAGTGCGTCCGAACCCTTCACGTGCGGGCTGCTGAAGATCCCCACCCCGCGGTCACGGGTGATCTCCGGGTCCCAGCCGCCGAACAGGGTCGTCGCCTTCTCGCCGAGCAGACCGATGACCGTGTCCAGGCCGTCCAGCGAGGCCTCGGGC
Source organism: Cryptosporangium phraense (assembly GCF_006912135.1). NCBI lineage: Bacteria > Bacillati > Actinomycetota > Actinomycetes > Cryptosporangiales > Cryptosporangiaceae > Cryptosporangium > Cryptosporangium phraense. Next base: position 30,226 of record NZ_VIRS01000055.1, read on the forward strand.
CAGACCGAGGCGGCGGTGAGGACCCCGGTGAGGTCGAGTTTGGTGAGACCCAGCTCGGCGTTCGACTCCTCGGCGGACAGGCCGAAGACGCCGTCCACGTCGCTGACGTTCGCCGCGGCGACGTCGGCCGCGACGGCGTCGATCAGGTGCTTGACGGCGGCCCGGTTCACGATGTCGACGTACAGGGTGTTCATCGATCGATCTCCCCCAACCCAGGCAGCGCGGACGGGGTGTCTGCGCCAGTGTGTCCTTCAGAGGCGACGTGGGCCCGCGTGATACACCCCGAAGCCGATGAGTCTTGGAAAGAATCCCCGCTACCGTCACTCTGGACTTCGGCGATGACGACGACAACATTCGACCGGGCGGTCGAGGCCGTTCATCTGGCCGAGGTGGACCCGGCACGTTCGGCCTCGGCCGCTGTCGTGCTGGCCCGGCAGGCCCGCCGGGCCGGTGACTTCGCGACCGCGTCGGTCGCCTACCGGGCTCTCGGCATCGCGGCCCTGCACCTGCAGGACACCGACGTCGCCGCCCGTCACCTGCGCACCGCGGCCGCCCTCGGACGCCGGGCCGCGGACCCGGCGCTCGTCGTCGAGGCCCGGCTGAAGCTGGTGGCCGTCCTCACCAACCGCGGACGCCCGGCCGCGGCGCTGCGCGAGATGGACGCGGTGCTGGCCGAGGCGTCCGGAGTGGACCACGCCCGGGCGCTGGCCCAGAAGGGCGCGATGCTCGTCCAGCTCGGGATGAACGACGCCGCCTCGGACACGCTGAGCCTGGCGATCCCGCCGCTGCGCGCGGCCGACGACCTGCAGTGGCTCAAGCGCGCGCTGAGCAACCGGGGACTGGCCCGCGGGCGCCGGTTCCGGTTCGACGACGCCGAGGCGGATCTGCGCGAGGCGCTGCGGATCAACGTCGAACTGGGCATCGACCTGTCGGTGGCGTTCGTCGAGCAGAACCTCGGGTGGATCTCCTCGCTGCGCGGGGAGGTACCGCGGGCGCTGGCGCACTTCGACCGGGCCGAGGAGACGCTGCGGAAGCTCAACGCGCAGATCGGGTTCCTGTTGCAGGACCGGGCCGAGCTGCTGTTCTCGGTCGGGCTGGTCGCGGAGGCGCGGGAGGTCGCGGAGGAGGCGGTGGCCGCGCTCGAGGCCGAGCGGCAGCGGATCGCGCTGCCGGAGGTCCGGCTGCTGCTGGCCCGGCTGGCCGTGCTGGACGCCGACCCCGACGGCGGGCTGGTGCAGGCGTCGCGGGCGGTGCGGGAGCTGGGGCGGCAGCGGCGTCCGGAGTGGGGGGTGCTGGCGCGGTTCGTCGTCACCGCGTGCCGCGCGGCCGGGGCCGGGCGGTCCCGGATCTTGGTGCGCAGCCTCCTGACGGCGGCCGACCGCCTGACCGAGGCCGGCTGGCCCGACGCCGCCGTCGAGGCCCGCCTCCTGGCCGCACACCTCGCCGCCGAGCGGGCGCCGTCGGCCCCCGGGCCGGACGGCACAGCAGCCGCGGGCGCGGGCCACGCCACCG
>NZ_VIRS01000056.1 GCF_006912135.1 Cryptosporangium phraense
TAGCACCGGTGCACGCCGACCCGGTGCTGGCGCGTCAGCTGCTCGACAACCTGATCGGCAACGCAATCAAGTACACCGCCGCCGACGCGCTACCGCACGTCAGCATCCGCACCACGAGGGCGGGCGACGGCATGGTCGAAGTCGAGGTCACCGACAATGGCATCGGCATCCCGGCCGGGCAGCACGAGGCGATCTTTGCCAACTTCCACCGGGCCCATCCCGGCGCGCAGTACACGGGCACCGGGCTCGGCCTGGCGATCTGCCGACGCATCGTCGAACGCCACGGCGGAGCCATCACCGCAGCCGATAACCCGAGTGGAGGCTCCCGATTCACCTTCACCCTGCCGGCCGCGGAACTACCAGCCGTCGAGGTGGCTGCGACGGGCGCCACCGCGCGATGATCGACGCGAAGGCCGCCAGACCCAGTCAGCTGGTGAGGCGTCAAGGCTCGGCCGCCGGCGAGTGAACTGCCACGACCACTCGGACAGCCACGACGATCCGGAAGCACCTGCTGCTCGCTTGGCGCCGACCCCACGCCGATGCATAGAGCGCTTGCAACCCCGCTCGCTCGGACCGCAGACCCTGGTCATCAACATCGATGGCTGGGTTACCTACGGGCCTTCGGTCGAGTGGCCCAAAGGGTTGCTCGACAGCGTCCCCGTTTCCGTGTGCAATGGCGCCACCCGGTCCAGCTTAGCTGGTGAGCGTCGAGTGTCTAAATTTACGACGTTTCCTCCGCTATGGTGTTGCCGTTTGAGGCGGAGGCGTTCCACCGGAGACATCGATGACGGTTGCGATCGTGACCGTGATTGCTGCACCGGTAGATCTAGGCTGCGATCGGCGGTGGGGCGATGAGCGCGGACAGATCGCTGCATGATCTGAACCGGTTGGCGGCGGTCGGGCGGGCAAGTACGGTCCTGGATGGGGCGCCGCTGTCGATGGACGCGATCGTGGCGATGGCGGCGAACCTGGCGCACGCACCGATCGGTGTGGTGTCGCTGGTGGATGGCGAGTGGGACCGGTTGCTCGGGCTGCACGGCGTCGATGGCGTCTACTCCATGACGCGCAGGATTACGGTGAGCGATTCGCTCTGCCGCCACGTCATCTCCACCGGAGAACCCGTCTAAATTCCTGATATCGCCTCTGACCCGCGCTCAGCCGGATCATCCGTCGTGACCTATCTACAAATCGGCGCGTTCGCCGGCGTCCCGTTGCGGGGGACGAATGGGGAGATCGTCGGAAGCGTTTGCGCGCTGGACACCTCGCTCGAGAGTGGACTCTTCGCCATCAAGCCGCACTGGCTGGTGTCGCGGCCACCACCGGGCTACTCCCCGGCGTTGCTGGCGTGGCCGCAGAGCTCACCGTCAACCTGCTCGACCTTGCTCCGCTGCTGGACGCCCTCGCTGAGGCCTTCGTTGTCGTCGACCGCAGCGGCACAATTCTGACCTGGAATGCCACGGCCACTGCTCTCTTCGGTTGGACGCCCGCGCACGCACTCGGGCGGTCGCTCCACGACCTGCTCTTTCCCGATCGCGCAGCGGCCAACTCGCGAGCAGCTGTCACATTGCTGTCTACACATCCTGCGAATCGTGGTGTGCCGGCCCAGTGCCAGACACTCTCCGCGGCTCGCCGCGACGGCGGCCGCATTCCGATCGAAGTCACCATCAGGGCGCTGCCCGGCGCGACCGGGTCGCAGATCTGTATCTCGCTGGTGGACCTGTCTGCGCAAGCGACCGCGCGCGACGAGACACAGCGCATGACCCAGATTCTGCAGTCTGTCCTCGACAACCTCGACACCCCGGTCTTCGTGTGTGACCCGGACGGGGATCCGATCTTCGCCAACTGGGCTCTTCGGCAGCTAACGGCCACGCCTGGGGGCACGTTGAACCAAATCGTTGCCGCCATCAGGCGCCATCTGACCGCCGCCGATGGCAGCGCGTTGGATCTGAACGACTATCCGAGCAGCCGGGCGTTGGCCGGGCGCGCAATCCGGGGCGTACCACTACGGCTGGCGATGCCCGGTGACCCCTTCAATATCTTTGGGCCGATGCGGATCGGCTCGTCTTCCGCCGTCGTGTGCTCGGCGTCGCCATTTTTCTACGGCCCTATCCACGCACCCGAGCCGGCTAGGCGATACCCCTGAGCCGCCCTTCCTGGCGAGAGAGACGGCCTATGGATAATGACGCGTCCAGCAGCAGTCCACGCCGTCCTAGGTCTCGACGCGATGACCGACGATGCAACGATGTGCACCGTCATCCAATTTGCGCAGGACACGCGCCGCTGCAAATTTTCAACACCACGGCTGGGTTCGAGCCAGGACGGCAAGAACGACACCACGCAGCGCGCCCACCGCGACACCCGCGTTGCCCGCGCGGAGTTAGGCCTCGTTAGATCAGGCAGCCGAGCCGGCCCCACCGAACTCGGCAGTCTCGGACGGGCCCGCATTCCCTACGCCGACATCGCCGCGCCGGTTGGCGGCCAACGCCTCCCACGCCCACCGAGCCCGCGCACATGGCCAGATCGGCGCGGCGTGCCCATGCGTCCCGCTCGCGCAGCGCGGACGCACAACATCCCGCCGGACGGGCTGATGCAACGGCAATATCCGATGCGCGGTGGCAATGTCCTCAGCAGTCAACTCCCGATGCCATAACACACTCATCCCTGCCCTCCCGAATGGTGCTGATGACGTCAGGTGCCCGATGCCCGATCTTCGCCTCCGGCGCACCACTGTCCGTGTTCTCCGCACCACTCTAAGGTGGCTGATACGAACGCGAGGACCCATCATGTCTCGCTCCTGTCTAAGGCCTGCCTCGTAACTTGCCTGGACTATGGTGGCCTGCCCGGTTCGGTGCTCAGACGGTCGCGGTGAGGTTGTGCATGTAGGCGATTCCGCGGGCGGCGTGGGCTGCGCCGGTGCCGCGGCGACGGCAGTCGCGGAGGATCGTCCAGTTCTTCATCCGGGCCAGAACGTTTTCGGCGCGGGCGCGGACGGCGCGGTGAGCGCGGTTGTGGTGTTCTTTCCAGTCTGGTAGCGGGGTCTTGTCGCGGTTGCGGCGGTGCGGGATGACGACGCCAGTGCAGCGGGGTCCGCGGTAGGCGCCGTCGGCGATGACGGTCGCGCCGCCGGGTCGCCCACGCTGCGCCGGAGTCGTCGTAGGCGGTGCGGTCGTTGCGGTTGCCCGGTTTCGGGTCGCTGACAGCGACCACGAGGTGGGTGTCGGCGTCAATGAAGACCTGCACGTTGACCGAGTACCGGTAGTTCTTCGACCGGGCGGTGAGGGCCTGGTCGCGGACCGGGACGAGGGCGCCGTCGACGATGAGGACCGTCTCGGGTGGTCACCGGTGAGAGCGTGAGCAGCGGCGCGAGCCGGTCGATGATGCGGTGCACGGCGGCCTGTTTGATCCAGAACAGCGGCGCGACGTAGCGCATCGTCAGATTCGTGCGGTAGTAGACCGCGACCAGCAGGACCCGGTCGGTCAGCGGCAGACACCACGGCCGCCCGCGTCGGCCGTCCGCGACCTCAGAGCCGCCTCGCCGCGCGACCGACGCGACCAGACGCCGGAACTGCCGTTCAGACAGGCCCGTGAAGACCGCGATCAATTCGGTCCGCGACGCCGACAACACCCCCACGCAGCACCCAACGACCACCACCACCCGTGGTTACAAGTCAGGCCTTGGGTTCAGGGCCGTAATCGCACGGCGAGACGCCGTCTCCCGGGTTGCCCTCCAGGTGACACCGCCCGCACCCGGCGGCGGCCCCGTTCACTCGCGAACCCTAGGATGGACGCGGTAGGCCGGTCAGCAACCGCTTGTGACACGGCCACGGGGGTGGCCAATCAAAGAGATGCCACTGCGTTTCACGCCGTGCCTTCCGGCGGCTGCCTGCCGCCGGTCGGCGGGGAATCCCACCTTGCTTCCCCGCCGACCGGTTCGCCGCGCGGAATCGCCAGGCTTCGGTCCCGCTTAAACGATGAGTTGGCTGCGGCACGAAGCCCGTGCCACCGCGTGAACCGCGTCCGATCGGCTGCTCAAACGTTGCCGGTGCCGTCCGGTCCAGCTGAGCTGCACTACGACGGCGTCCTCCGATTACCCAACCACTCTGACCTCTCGAGGTGCGTGCAGAGCCGCAGCTCTGCCAGGTGTATCTCTGGTCATGGAGATTCAGCCCGGTCTACTTTCGCAATAAATCCGTGAGAAATTGATGGATACCACTCAGCGAAGCCTCAATCGCTCGACGCGGATTATGCGTCCGGATCGGCCACGCTTCAATGCGTTACCGGTCCTGCAACATGCGTGGAACAAGAGTCGAGTACTTTACCGGGGAGTGGCCGCAACCCCTCCGCGGCCACTCCCTATGCGGGCCGCTGACGCCGAGTTATGCGCGGTACAGCGGCCCTAAGCGCCGCACCCAGAGGCCGACAATGCCACTGGGGCCACGATGCTTACCACCCGGACCACGTAGCTATCGCTCAAGCTGAGCCACAGCGAGTGCAGGACATCACTGGGTGCGCTAGCGTGACTGGCGTCACTCTGCTTTAGCAGCCTCATGGTGGAGCGAGTCATCCCGGAGCGCTTCAGAAGCGCACACAGCAGCCGATTGAACGTCGTGCAATCCGTGGACGCAGGGAGGACAGCCGTGACCGACGCGCGGCTCCTGCGCAGAACGCCGCGGTCACTGCTGGCCGCCGGTGGCTTGGTGATATTCGACGTGCTCTGGCTCATCGGCGGCCTGTTCCACCGTCCGGAGCATCCGCTCCCCGGCTGGCTACCTCTGCCGGTCCTCGTCGCCCTCGCCGGACAAGCCTGCTGGCAGGCCGGTCTCAGCCCTCAGCTGGACCCAGCTAGCCGCCGGTTCTGGCAGCAATTGACCGTGGCCTGCGGGCTTTTCGGTGCGGGTACGGTGGCCAATGCGTTCGACGCCCTCGGCGGCCCGACGCCTTCGCAGCGGATCGGCCCGATCAGCCTTGCGTTCTACCTGTCGGTGCTTGGAATTGTCCTCTGGGCGCTACTGCGCCTGCCTTCGTGGTATCGCACCCGTGGCGACTGGATCCGGTTCGGCCTCGACGCCTGCATGGTTCTAATCACCGCCGCGGCCCTCGTCTGGCACCTTTCACTACGCGACCATCGCGACTGGATCGCGCAGACGGGGTCTGCAGGAGCGATGCTGGCCATCATCGTGGTGGCGCTAATCTCAGTGGCCACCTTTGTCAAGGTGGCATTCGCCGGAGCCGGCCTTTTGGACCGGCGCGCCATGCAGATTCTCGCGGTCGGCAGTGCGGCCAGCGCATCGCTCGGCGGCTTGTCCCCGCTTCTGGTGTCCCGTCCCTACCTGTCCACCAGTATGGTCGCCATACCCGTCGCGGCGTTCAGCCTGCACCTGGCCGCTGCTCGGCAGCTTCGCGCCGCCAGAAGCTCCTCCGTGCAGCGCAGGCGAAGCTGGCGGATCAGCCTCGTTCCTTACCTGGCGGTTGCCGTTACCGGGGCGCTGTTGCTGACCACGAGCACTTCTCAACCTACCGAAACTGCGATTATGCAGGCCCTCACCGTCCTGCTAGCTCTCGTCGTGGTGCTCCGGCAGGTCCTTGCCTTGCGCGACAACAACCAGCTACTGGCCACCGTGGATGGGCAGTTGGAGGATTTGCGCCGCTACCAAAATCAGCTGGAGCACCAAGCCACCCACGACAGCCTCACCGGGGTCGCCAACCGGGCCCTGCTCGAGCGGCACCTACGCCGATTGCTGGCCGACCAACAGAGCTTCTCTCTCGTTCTGCTCGACATCGACGACTTCAAGGCGATCAACGACCGGCTCGGCCACGGGGCTGGCGACCGCTTGCTCAGGCTGGTCAGCAATCGGCTAACCGACGCCATCGGCCCGTCCGGCATCGTTGCGCGCCTCGGAGGCGACGAATTCGCCCTTCTCCTGGACGCCGCCGCCGACCTGGAGACAGTGACCGACAGCATCTCGTTCGCGATCCGCGAGCCGATCGACCTGGCCGGCATGACGGCCTCCATCGCCACCAGCATCGGCATCTCCACCCGATGTACGGGGGACAGCGCAGAAGAACTGCTGCGCCGCGCCGACGTCGCCCTGTACGCGGCCAAGGCCGCGGGAGGCGACTGCCGCCGCTGGTTCGACCCGGAGATGGACCATGCGGCAGAAGAGGCGTCCAACTTGTCCGCAGACCTGCGGCGCGCGCTGCTCGACGGGCAGATCTTCGTGCTCTACCAGCCGATCGTCGATCTGCATACCAACGCCACAATCGGCGCTGAGGTGTTGATCCGCTGGCAGCACCCTCAGCGCGGGCTCGTGCCCCCGGACGTGTTCATCCCATTGGCCGAACGCAACGGCACTATCCTCGAGCTCGGTGCCTGGGTACTGCGCGCAGCCTGCCGGCAAGTTCGGCAATGGCAGCATCGCTACGGCGACCAAGCTCCGACCAAAATCAGCGTCAACGTCTCGGCCAGGCAGTTGGCTCAACCAGACTTCGCCGAGCAGGTGGCATCGATACTGGCAGAAACCGCTGTCGACCCCTCCACCCTCATCCTGGAGGTCACCGAAACCGCTGTCCTTTCCACTGACGCCGCGCTCCCCCAGATTGCCCGGATCAAGCAATTGGGACTCCGGGTCGCGCTGGACGATTTCGGCACCGGGCACTCATCGCTGAGCTTGTTGCTGGCTTGCCCGGTGGATGCTCTGAAAGTCGACCGGTCCTTCGTCAGCGGCGTCCATGCAGAAGGCGCGGGCGCCATCATTACCCGCAACCTCATCGGGTTCATCGAAGATTTCGGTATTGAGGCCGTGGCCGAGGGCGTCGAAACGGTCATCCAGGCCGACCGGCTGCGTCAAGCCGGCTACCGGTTTGCGCAGGGCTACCTCTTCGGGCGCCCCATGCCTGCCGCCGACCTTGAACAACGATTCGTGTCACCGGCGCCCTCGATCATCGCATGACGAGGATTCGGGCGGCACGGGTCGCCCTAACGACGTCGATCGCGAACAGGTGGTGCGTCTAGTCGCCGCCCGACACTAGGATGAATGATCGATTCCTCAGCTATGCCCAGGCAGGCGCACGGTACCCAAATAGAAATTGTCGATGCACTGGACGGTCGAGATGAAGTCATCAAAATCGACCGGCTTCGTCACGTATGCGTTGGCGCGCAAAGCATAGCTTGCCGCGACATCCTCATCAATGGTGGACGTCGATAGCACGACGATGGGAATAGGCCGCAAGTCGGGATCGCTCTTCACTTCGGCGAGAAACTCCCGGCCGTTCATCCTCGGCATGTTCAGGTCCAACAAGATCAGGTCTGGACGACGCTGATCGCTTTCGCGCAAGAAACGCAGCGCATCGATGCCGTCGCCGGCCGTATGCAGCCGGTGGCTGATGTGGCGATCGGCGAGAGCCTCCTCGATGAGCAGGACATCGCCGGAGTCGTCGTCGACGACGAGAAGGTCGAAGGGTCGGCTCACCGAACCGGTCGAGGGCGATGTCGGCATCACTATCTGACAGTAGCCGACCGACGAGGTCTCTGTTCTGCTTGCGCGGGACACCCCAGTCAGACCTGGGCAGCGACCGAACAGGCGGTTGACAGGTGATTGGTGTCATGCAGTACGGCGCCCAAAAGCGGGAAACTCGACCACGCCCCAGGCGTGTGACAGGACTCTGCTGGGAGCGTGCCGTTGTCACCGCGTCGCCGGGACGCGCAGCGGACTTCATGATTACGGCTCCGCCTCGGTCGGCGCAGTCGGATGCGTACCCGTCCGGAATCACCGGCCGGGAAGCGGTTGCAGGCAAGCTCGCGTAGCCCGAACACGGTCGGCGGGTTCCGGGTTTCCCCACCGGCAATACCGATCGTTCGGACCAGCGTGAACGCAGCGAGCTGCCCATGGTGATGTGGCAGCACTGAGGGAGGGCCTGGTTCCCGCACGGTCGTGCTCGAGCGTCGGCCGGTAGACCGCTCAGCCAGCTCAGTGCAGGGGCTATGCGTTTTCCCTGGATGAGGTCGGACTGAGGACTGACGGGAAGCGACGAAGGGTGGCGTAGCCGGATGCTGGGTGCAGCTGTGACCCGGAGCCGTACGCGGCGACGAATCAGTCATCACTGCTTCGCGATGCGTCGCTTGGATGGAATATCCGTTTAGGGCGCCGGTTGAGGGATACGCCCCCGACATGTCGTCTCTGCGTGCTGTGGCGTTGTGCTGCTCTCTGAAAAGGTCCCCCGCTCCGTCGAGTTCCGAGCTCATCGCCCGGGAAATTCTGACGGCTCTGGCCGATCACGACGTCGAGGGCGATGTGATCCGTGTAGTGGACCACGATGTGCGATTCGGCGTGTCTGTCGACGAGGGGGACGGGGATGAGTGGCCGAGCTTGCGGGAGCAGATCATCGCCGCTGATCTGCTCGTAATTGCGACGCCGATTTGGATGGGTCAGCCGTCAAGTGTCACGAAGATGGTGCTCGAGCGTCTGGACGCCGAACTATCGGAGACCGACGAGCAAGGACGCCTGCTTACCTACGGCAAGGTCGCGGTTCTCGGTGTCGTCGGCAACGAAGACGGCGCGCACCACGTCACCGCGGACGTGTTTCAAGCGTTGAACGATGTGGGGTTCACAATTCCCGCTGCGGGAGCAACCTACTGGGTCGGCGAGGCGATGCAGACGATCGACTACGATCAGGCGGGCCCGAAGCCCGACACGACCGGCACCGCCACTAAGACCCTCGCCGCGAATGCGGCACACCTTGCCCGGCTCCTCCGGGAAACTCAGTACCCGCCGGTCTGAGTCAGGACATCGGAAGGACCACGCAGACCGTGCCCACGGCCGGTGGATCGCCGACGTTCTCACGTCACTTCGCGGCCCTGCTCATGTCGATCCGGAAGGCCGGCGCCCCCTATACGTTCGGGAAGGTGCTCGGCCCAGCTGCCGCAGCCGCCGTCATCCCTCGCGCCGCTGGTGGCCACCCCCTCTGACGTAGGCGGCGCCGCGGCAGCCGAATGCGAATGCGGTGCTCGGAGACCGAGCGCGCCGCGGCCGAGGTTGCGCGTGGCCCAGCGCGTCGCCACCGCGGTCGCGTCCGTCACCGCCAGGCTGACGGCCGACACGGTCGAAACAACGCCGGCTTCGGCGCCTCCCCGGTCATCCCGTGGTGCGGTTGCAACATTTGCGAACGGCGGCTGATCAGCCTTCACTCCCGCCGCCTCCGCTGCTTCTCAAAGTCAGCATGATCACTCTCAGAAGCAGCGGGTCAACTGTCGGCCAGACCGAGGCGAACTCAAAACAACACCGGAAACTAAACGTGCCCGCGTGAAATGCAGTAGTTTTTGCGGCAACCGGAGAATATGCCGCGCCTTCTCGGTTACTCGCACGGTGTCGTAGGGGACAGCGCGGAAACGCTTGCGAAGCCACCCTAAAAGCGAGTACCAGTCGCGCCGGGCGTTTCAGATGAAGCGAACATGGGTATCGCAGTGCGCTCTGAGCGACAGTTTTCGGCACACCAAGTGGCGGCGAAGTCGACCTGCGATCCCACAGGCTCTCTTCACGCCCAGTGCGTCGCCCGGTATCGGTGCATGGTCGTCCACCTCAAGGGGGAGCTGGACTCGCGCACCGCCCCCTGGCTGATCCCCCTGCTCATTCAGGCTGTCCAGGAGCCCTCTGCATAAGCGCTCATTGTTGTCGTGCGCCATCTGACGTTCTTCAGCGCCGCCGGCCGTCGCTGCCTCAATGATGTGGCCGAGGCAGCGGCGCAGCGTAGTATCCGCGTGCTTCTTTGGGATCCGCCGCCGGTCGCCCGCCGCGTGCTTCGCGCGGGCCGGCTGCACGCACCAGTCGTGGTAGAACCGCCAGACTGACCATGGGATCGGTGTCCTCTGACATCCATACCGAGGGCCTCGCGACGATCGTCCGACTCCAGGAGCTGTTGGCCCTCAGCGATGTGCCGCTCGTGCGCGGTGTGCTGCTCAAGTGCCTGACTGACTGTCCTACCGCTGTGATCGTCGACGCCAGCACCTTGAAACGTCAGCGGGCCGCTCGTCTTGTCTGTGTTCCCCGCGGTCCAGCGGAAAGCCGAGACTTGGCCGAGCGCCCCGTTGATTCTCGCCGCACCGAACGCGGCGCTCACGCTAACTCTTAGCCGTACCGCCCTCACCGGGCACCTGACCGTCTGCGCCAGCGTCCCGGCGGCGCTAGATGCCGCCGCTGCCCCGATTCTGCGCGGACGGCGACGCTTGCGCCTGCGTCCCACCGAGCACGCTGCGCCCGAGGCACGAGCCATGACGCGAGATGCCTGCGCCAGATGGAGCCTGATCCACATTGCGGATGCCACATGCCTCGTGGCCACCGAGTTGGTCGACAACGCCGCCGTGCATGCCCGCACCGACCTCGTCCTGACCCTGCTCTACCGGGCGCACCTGCTCCACATCGCGGTCAGCGACCAGTCGGCCACGCCGGGCCGGGCGGGCGGCGCCGGTAACGGATTGCGCATAATAGAAGAATTTGCGTCCGGCTGGGGCATCATCCCCCTCCCCGACGGCAAGGTCACTTGGGCGACCTTGAGCATCGCTTCCTGAACCGCAGGCCGGCCCGACGTCGACGAGGTGATGCAAATTTTCGATGCTCATCGCGTCGGTGTGCGCCGCTAGAGCCAGTTCATGACGATCGCCCGCAAAGCCCAGAGACCGGTGGCGGCTGGATTCAAGATCGTCATCACCTTGACCCGCGGCCAGTCGACCGGCCAAGCCGCCTGCTACGCGCTACCACCGAGACTCGTAAGGCTTTTGCCCTCCTGAGATAAGTAAATCGCCTGACGTGAAGTAGCCGCTGGGGCCCCAGGATCTCCCCGTCAACCCAACATCGGCGCGGTGCCCAGCTTCGCGCCGGACGGAAGGAACCTGCTCTGATGCTCAAGAAAATTCTTGGTGGCCTAACCATCGCGGCCGCGCTGACCGGCGTATCCCTCTTGGGTGCTGCACCGGCTCACGCATCCGCCACGGTCTGCTCTACGTCCATCGACGTGCCCGAGGCCTCGACCGGTGAGGACAGCGGGTGTCAGCTGCAGTACGGCGACAGCGTGAACATCGTCGGCAGCGGGCGGATCAAGTCCGGCGTATTTCTCACTGGATGGAACGGACCGCAGGGCTGGACCGACATCTCGTACGACTCCAAATTCCCGTCACCCAGCTCTCGGGTGTACTCGCTCCTGGTCAGCGTCGATGGTCGGTGGCGCTACGTCGGCGTGGGCACCTCGTTCACCTACACCGGGCGCGGCAGCGGAATGATCCTGCGAACCAACGACGACGTGCCGGGCAACGGCGAGGGCTCGTTCCGGGCCGAGGTGCAGGTCGTCCGCTGATCATCGCCGCCGTTGAGTTCTACTGCCGGACTCGATTCAGCGCCGAGTCCGGCAGCCGACTGTCCCCATAGGCATAGCGGACGCAGAATCGTGGAATGCTACCCCTCGTCGGTCGGCGTCGAGAATTGTCCGCCCTCGTCCACGCAGCGGGCGATGCGGCGGCAGGGCGGCCTCGCGTCGTGCTGATCGAAGGGGAGGCGGGGGCCGGAAAAACGCGGTTAGTTCGAGAGTGGGCCACCAGCAGTCCGGTTCATGATGTTCTCGCCGCTACCGTTGCGTGCGTTGACCTCAGCGATGGCGCACTACCGTTTGCTCCCTTCGCGGGCTTGCTCCGTCGGCTGGCGCGAGAACTGGGGCACGGTGTAATCCGCGATTTGGCTACCGGCGCGCCGGCTGAGTTGCTGGCCTTACTGCCCACTGCCTGCTGGCCGGTTGAGGGAGCTCGGCGCACGGACCCGGCGACTTCTGCCCGGCTAGTCGAGCAACTGCTCGACCTGCTCGACCAGGTATCGATGCTGCGTCCGCTCGCGCTGTGCGTCGACGACTTGCAGTGGGCCGACGAGGCCAGCTTGGACGCGATCCAGCACCTGGCTCGCAGCCTCAGCAATGAACGTATCGTTCTTGTGCTCACTTACCGTGTCGAGGCGCTACCTGAGCTGACCAGGCTGCGCAACAAACTGCTTTCCGGTGCTGACGCGCAATTGATAACGCTGCGACCGTTCACACCGGCGGAAGTTGCCGAGCACGTCGCAGCTTTGCTGCCCGGGCCGACGCCGCCCGTGGACGTCGCCCGGCTACATGAGCGCACAGCCGGCAACCCCTATTTCGTCGAGGAGTTGGTCCGCGCCGACGGTTGGCAAACCGGGCCCGCCCCGGCGACTCTCCGTAGCCTGCTCAGCGAGCGAGTTGCGGCCGCCGGTGCAGCGGCGGCACAGCTGCTGCGATTGCTCGCAGTGGCAAGCCGACCATGCAGTTACCCAGAGCTCGTCGCGACAGGCCTCTTCGATCCACAAAACCTTGACGTTGCGATCCGCGAAGCTTGCGACCAGCACCTCGCCGTTGACGAGGACGGAGACTGGCGGGTGTTCCGCCTGCGCCACCCGGTGCTCGGCGAGATCCTTGCTGCGGAGTGCCCCCCGACGCAGCGGCGAGTCTTGCACGCCGCTCTGGCTCGCGGTCTCGCCGGCGGAACCGCGGCGGAGTTGGCCCGACACTGGGACGGCGCGGGTGCGGTCGAACCCGCTCTGACGGCCCGGGTTCGCGCGGCGACCGAGGCCGCCCAGGTAGCCGGGCACGCGCAGGCCTGGAGACACTGGCAACGCGCACTGCAGCTGTGGACTCAGACCTCCCAAGGACCCAGCTTAACCAGCCTGAATGAGGTGACCCTGCGATACCGCGCCGCAGAAGCGGCCCGATGGTGTGGTGCGCCAGCACAGGCAGTCGAGCTGCTGAGGGAGGCCCTGAACAGTCCTCTCCTCACCTGCACCATGGGCGACATCGATCAGCAGGCGGCTGTATTGGACCTTCTCGGACGGTGTCTGCGTGAGGCCGGCGACGGCCGCGCGGCCACGGCGGTGGCCGAACAGTGCGCCGAACTATTGGTCGACGCGCCGGACGCGCCGTTGACGGCACGGGTTCTTGCGGGTCTGGCAGCAGCCCACCTCGTCCGCAGTCACTACCGGGAGGCGGTAGAAACAGCCCGCAAAGCAATCCAAGTCGGCGAATCCACCGGCGCCCTCGCCGAGACCGGCCACGCAGCCAACACCCTCGGTGTCGGCCTCGTGATGATCGGCGATACGACCGCGGGCCTCGCCGCACTCGAGCGGGCCGGACACATCGCCGACGAGCACGGAAGCCTGGAAGATCGGCTGCGAGCCGCGAACAACCTCTCCTACGCTCACATGAATTCGGGCCGGTACCGGGCCGCGGCGTCCGCGGCGTTGGCAGGTTACGCCCTGGCTCAGCGCCACGGCGTCGCTGCCACCGGGGGCGCTCTACTGGCCACCAACGCGGCGACAGCCCTGGTATGGCTCGGCGAGTGGACCGAAGCCGACGAGCTGGCTCGCGATGCGCTGGGTTCGACAACAGGCGACCCAGAAGACAATGCAGACCCGATCGGAGCTGGACTGGCCGCAGCTCTGCACCTCGCGAGAGCCGAGGCCGCCGTCGCCACCGGTGACCACTCGGCGGCGGACCAGCACCTAGCACTGGCCGAACATGCGGCAGCCGAACTGGACGAGCCGCAGCTGTTCGGGCACCTCGCGTCCTGCCGTGCCGAACTGGCGCTGTGGCGGGGCGATCCGGTCACGGCTATGCAAATAGTCCAACATGGACTTGAAGCACTCGACGAAGCCGAGGACTATCAGCTCGCGCTCCGAGTGGCGGTCGTAGGGTTGCGGGCCGCCGCGGATGACGCGGAGACCACAACGATGCGCCAAAACGGAGACGACCAGGTCGATCAGGTCGACCAGCCGACGAGTGGAACGCGTTCGTCGCCAGGCTGGCCGAGGCGCTCCCGAACGAGGCGGCATTTCCTGAAGCGCACGCTGACATAGCCACCGCGCGGGCGGAGTCAGGGCGGCTCGACACCGCACGGCGCGGCACTAGCACCGACCCGACACTCTGGTCTGCTGCGGCCAGCCGATGGTCGGCGCTCGGGCGGCCGTACCCCGAAGCGTATTGCCGCTGGCGCGCCGCCCAGTCGTTGCTTCTCACGAAGGCGCCGCGCTCGGCACGCGCCGCTCTGAGGCAAGCCCACGCGGTGGCGACTACTCTCGGCGCCGCACCGCTGCTCGGAGAGGTGACGGCACTGGCCCGTCGCAAACGAATTAGCCTCGGCGAGGTCGTGCCGACGCAGCGGCCGGCGCCCGGCGGACTGACCCCCCGAGAACGCGAGGTGCTGGCGCTGCTGTGTGATGGCCTCACGAACCGTCAGATGGCACGACGACTCTTCATGTCTGAGAAGACGGCGAGTGTGCACGTCTCCCGGATACTGGCGAAGCTGAACGCTCCGACCCGAGGCGCGGCCGCCGCAGCGGCGCGACGGCTTCCTGATTTTCAGGAGACTGAGCCAAGATATATGTGACGGCCTAGAGAATGTTCGGAACGGTCAGCCACACTCGTCCCGGCCCTTCCTGACCTGGTTCGTCGCCGGTGCGGTATGCGTCTGCCGACGCCCATGAGACTGTCATCGACTCCGCGCCACCAGCCTCCGGCAAGAGCGCAGATTGCCAGTCGCTCGCGACACCCGGCGCGGAGAACCCCTGCACCAGCCGAACCGAGCGCGATCCCGTGGTGTGCACAACTAGCTGCCACAGGATTGGCCCCTTAGCTAAACCTTGCGGAATGTTCGCGGCCACCCAAGCATCCGCCGACTGTGCGGTAGCGAAGCTGAGCGCAACTTCGCGAATCGCCAACGTCATGAGTCCTCCCGAGTCCCGCAGGTCGAGGAGCGGCCCCAGACTAGCTGGTCCGGCGCCTTCGGACCACCAATCAGGATGGTTCAGGGGCTTCCGGCTGAGTCCTCTCGGTGTCTCTGAAGGCTCGACTCTGGGTGCAAATTGTGTGAGGTCGCGACGGTCGCGTTACCCGCCAAAGTTAGATGCGCGAGCGATGCGGATGGCCGCGGAGGCGCTCGGGATCACCACGGCAGAGGTCATCGGTGTCAGCGCCTTTGGCGGATCTGGTTGCCGCAGCGTCGAGTCTGACGACAATCCCGGCAGTTCGGTGGCAGGGCTTCTGCCACGTCCGGCTCAGCAAGGCACTTAGGGGGCCCCCTCCGAAGCGCCGCAGTGTGCAGACGGTCTGGAGGTCTGCCTCAGTCCTCGAGAAATGGATCACAGAGATCCGCCCGGCTTACGCCTCGGCCAGCAGTCCGGCGACTCTGACTGTCGGAGCGGCGGCCGCGTATCGGACCTGGCCGCGATCATCCGTCGGCCGAGTCAGACCAGCGCGACAATGCTGAATTGCGCACGCCGCTAACGTCGATCTCCACCTACAGCCAGCTGCTGGCCGACGATCCCGGATCGATGCCCCCGGCGAGCAGGCAGTTGCTTGAGATCATCCGACGCAACACCGGCAGCCTCACCGCGATCATCGACGACCTGCTCGATCTAGCCGCGCTGGAGTCGGGCCACGTCACCTTGCGCCCGGAGAAGACCGACCTCGCCCAGCTCGTGCGGGAGGCCGTCGAATCTGTCCGCGCTACCGCCGACGACCGGTCGCTCACACTGCGTGTCGAGGTCCCGGCCGAACTGCAGATCCGAGGAGACGCGCAGCGGCTCCGTCAAGTGTTCGACAATTTGTTTTCCAATGCGGTCAAGTACAACCACGAGGCAGGCCGAATAACCGTAGAGCTGCACCGGGAGCGTGACGAAGCGGTGCTCAGGGTCACCGACACCGGCATCGGCGTTCCGATCGCGGACCGGCCACGCTTGTTCGAGCGGTTCTTCCGGTCGTCCAACGTCCGCGACAGCGGCATTCCTGGGACCGGGCTCGGACTGTCGGTCAGCAGCGCGATCGTGGCGCAACACGGGGGCCGGCTGTCTGCGACCCATCACGATCCGGGCACCACGCTGACCGTGCGCCTCCCTGCCTCGCCGAATATCGGCTAACAAAAACTTACATCTATTTTGCAAGTTACCTAGAGCCTGGTCGATATCTGGGCGTCGGCTGCTCGGAGAAGCGGCCCGATCGCGTGGGCGGGGGCCAGGCTCATGAAACCGACGACAGGCACGCGTGCGTTGCGTCGCCGCCGCCTGTCCGAGCGGAGCAAGCTCGCGCTGCTAGCCGCAGCGTTGACGCTCCCGCTGCTGGTGGTGGCGTGCGCCTACGTGAACGTGGAACACGGACGCTTGAAGTCCGGGCAGCTGGAGCGGGCAGGGGCGGCGTATCTCGTCCCGTTGAGTCGGCTGGCGACTGCGGCAACACTCGCCCGGCACGCCATGGCCTCCGGCACGAAGGTGCGTACGGAGGACGTCGAGGCCGCAGCTGCGGCAGTGGACGCGGCCGACCACCGGGACGGTGCGTCGCTCGGAGTCCGCGCAGAATGGACGAGGACCTCTCGGACTGTCCGGAACGCGGTCCGCATCGCGGAGCGGGCTAAGGCCGTTGCTGCTTACAACACTGCTGTCGACCAGATCCTGACGCTGATGACGCACGTGCGAGAACCGAGCACCGCCCTTGACGGCGACGTCGACACCTTCTACGTGATGAACGCTGCGATTTATCAGCTCCCCGTGCTTCTGGACACGCCGCTGCGGGCAGTCGACGCGGTTCTGCTGGACTCCCCCGGCGAGAACAGCACAGGTGCCGCCGGGCTGGCGCCCATGGCGGCGATGGCCGGACGCACCACCGTCCTGACCAACTCCTTGCAGAACGGCCTTCGCCGTGCTTTCGCCGCCACTGACAGCCGTGACTTGCTCGCCCTGCGCGGCTCGGCCGACCAGACGGTCGCGATCCACCGTCACGGAGCTCAGTTCGTCCTCGACACTGCGGAGTCAGGCAAGCCCCTCCCGGTCGAGATGTCGCTGCTGGACCCGATGATCGAGCGCACTACCGCACTCAGTGCCGCGCTGCTTCCGGTATTGCGAAAGCTCATCGACGCGCGAATCACCGGCCTCAAGCACCGCATCGTCGGGGTAGCGGGCGCCACCGCCCTGGCCGTGATGCTCGCCGCATGGGTCCTCCTATCCTCGCTGCAAGGCTTCCGCCGCGACCGCGATCAGGCGGTGGCCGCCGCCGAGGCACAGGCCGCTTTTCTGGCCACGATGAGTCACGAGATCCGCACTCCGCTCAACGCTGTAATCGGCATGACCGGCGTACTCATGGACACCAACCTCGACACCGATCAACGTGAATACGTCACGACCGTGCGCGACAGCGGGGAGGCGCTGCTGAGCACGATCAATGACATCCTCGACTTCTCCAAGATCGAATCCGGGGAGCTCGACCTCGACGACGAGCCGTTCGACGTACAGGAATGCGTCGAGAGCGCACTCGCGCTACTCGCGCTACTCGCCGACCGCAAGGATCTGGAACTCGTCGGCGTCGTCGAGGACAGCTGCCCGCGTACGCTGCGCGGCGACGTGACCCGGCTGCGGCAGATCCTGGTCAACCTGCTCTCCAACGCGGTCAAATTCACCGATCACGGTGAAGTCGTCATTACCGCCACCGCCGAAGCGACAGACCCGCAAGGTCGGGTCAGGCTAAATTTCGCCGTGCGCGACACCGGACCCGGAATTCCGGCCGACCGGATGGACCGGGTGTTCCGCTCCTTCGCCCAGGTTGACTCCTCGACGACCCGCGTCCACGGCGGAACCGGCCTCGGGCTGGCCATCAGCCGCAGCCTCGCGCACGCTATGGGCGGCGATATCACCGTCGACAGCACCGTCGGGGTGGGGTCTACCTTCGTGGCCACGGTAATCCTCACCGCGTGCCCGGGCGGAGATCCCGGCGCAGACACCCGGATCGCCGGCGCGGCTGCGCTGATCGTGGACGACAACGCCACAAACCGGCAGGTCCTCACTCTTCAGCTGACCGGCTGGGGAATGCGCTGCACTCAAGCCGCCTCGGCGGCCGAGGCCCTCAGGTTGACCGCCACCGGCAACCGCTTCGACCTCGCTGTCCTCGATCTGCAGATGCCCGACCAGGACGGCATTCAGCTGGCCCGCGCCCTGCGCGCCGACCCGAGTACCGCCGACCTTCCGCTGATCCTGCTCAGCAGCATCCACAGCCGCCCGGACGCCGCCGACCGGAGCCTGTTCGCCGCGATGCTCGCCAAACCCGCCCGAGCGGCCCAGCTCCACGACCACGTGCGCCGCGCGCTGGCATCGGCCGTACCCGTCCAATCGTCGCCCGACGGCGTCTCCGCCCCGGCAGAGGAGACACTGCCGGCACCGCTGCGGGTTCTACTGGCGGAAGACAATACGGTCAACCAGCGCGTCGCCCAGCTGCTACTGAGTAAACTCGGCCAGCGCGTCGACACCGTGGCCAACGGCCTCGAGGCGCTCCGCGCACTCGAACGCGCCCCTTACGACTTGGTCCTCATGGACGTCCAAATGCCCGTCATGGACGGCTTGGAAGCCACCCGCCGCATCCGCGCCGACATCCCGGCCGACCGCCAGCCGCGCATCGTCGCCATGACCGCCAGCGTCCTGGTCGAGGACCGCACCGCCTGCCGGGCCGCCGGCATGGACGACTACCTCCCAAAGCCCGTGCGGGCCGACGACCTCCGCGCGGTCCTGCTCTCGGTCCCCTGCCGCTCGCCCGACGCACTCGGGCATCCCGTGCAGGCCAGCCGTTCCGACGCGTCGGTGTCGGACGCGATCCGTGACCGCCTCCGCGAATTGGCCGGGCCTACCCCGAGCGCCGACGATCGCGAACTGGTCGTCGAACTCTTGCACTCCTTCCTCGCGAACACCGCCCCCCTGGTGACCGAACTCGAGTACACGCTGCACGCCGGCGACCTGGAGAGCAGCGCCGCGATCGCGCATCGCTTGATAGGCACGACGTCCAATCTCAATATCGATGCCCTCGCCGAGGCCTGCGCCGAGATCGAACGCGCCCTCCGTACCGGCCCGCTCACGGCCGATCGCATCGGCATCCTCGTCACCGCGGCCCGCGAGCAGCTCGACCGAGCGATACCACACCTCGCGCGCGCCGTCGCCGACCTCGCACCGGCCTCGTCCCCGGTGCCGTCACCGCCGGAAGCGCCAGGCTGATCCGACCGGCCCTCCTCGGCCGCCACACCCTGCCCGCCCGCCGCCCCGGCAGACGTACCTATTGGTCGTCGAGTTGCCGATCAGTCCTCCACTCCAGGAGGCGTACGCGCGGAGGACCACCGTTGCTCTGCTCGGACTGATCGCGGTCGCGATCATGGCCTACGCCGCCTCCGGCACGGGGATGCGGTTGGTGATGACCGATGACGCCGATGCGGTTGGGGCGACCGGGCGTGCTCATCCATTCGGCTCGGCACCGTCCAGCGCGGATTCGATCCCCGACCGCGGGAGCCAGATCCACTCGTCCAATGAATTCTGTGCCGAAGGTCGTGATCGCCCGCCGGGTTTAGCGGCCTCTACGACGGGCAGCCGATGGCCAGTGCCCCGGGAATCGCCTGCGGCGGCCATGCGCTCCAGGCGCACGGCGCCTCGGTTGGCGGCAACAACGCCACCATCGACATCTATCGGCACCGATTCACATCGGCGTCCGCGCTAAGGCGGAACGGACGTGACACTGCGGCGTCGTCTGAAACTCCAGGATGCAGGGCGCCGTCGTCGGTCGGCACCGACGCGCCAATCGGTGACCGACCGGACCCGACTCGACGATGACGCCCGACCAGTGAATCGCCGGCTGCGGCGCTACCGACATGTGCCGCGTTCGCCACCGACATAGGAGGAATCTGATGACTTCATCGCTGCAGGTTCTGGCAGCCTACGGGCAAAGCCCCTGGGTCGACTATCTGTCTCGAGTCTTCGCCAGAGGCGAGCTCTCCCACCTCGTCCGCGAAGGCGTCGCGGGGGTGACGTCGAACCCCACGATCTTCCAATCGGCGATCGCCGAGGGCGGTGCCTATGACGAGCAAATGCGCGAGGTGCTGCGATCGGAGGATGACCCCAAGCAGGTGTTTCTCGCGCTGGCGATCCAAGACGTGCGGGCTGCCTGCGATCTTCTCCGGCCGGTCTACGACCGGGCCGATTCCTCCCGGGACGGCTGGGTGTCTTTCGAGGTTGACCCGCACCTGGCCCATGACGCTGACGCCACCGTGGCGGAGGCTGTCGCTCTTTTCCGGCGCATCGACCGCCCCAACCTCTTCATCAAGATTCCTGGCACCACGGACGAACTTGTCGCGGTCGAAGAGACAATCGCCCGCGGCGTCCCAGTGAACGTCACCCTGCTGTTCTCCTTGGAGCGCCATCGTGCGGCCGCGCATGCGTATCTGCGGGGACTTCACCGGTTCCGTGAGGCGGGCGGTGACCTACGAGCAGTTGCGTCGGTGGCGTCGTTCTTCGTGTCCCGGGTCGACACCGAAGCCGACCGCCGACTCGATGAGCGGGGTGGACCGAACGACTTGAAGGGAACTCTCGGCATCGCAAACGCCAAGCTGGCCTACGAGGCTTACCGGGAGATCTTCGCCGGCGACGACTGGACGGATCTCCAGGCCGTCGGGGCTTCACCGCAGCGCTGCCTGTGGGCTTCGACAGGTATGAAAGATCCAGATCGGCGCGACGTGACCTACGTCGAGGAGTTGATCGGCCCGGACACGGTCACAACCATGCCCAGGGCGACGCTGGAGGCGTTTCTCGACCACGGGCGGGTGGCCGACACGCTAACCGGCGGCGTGGAAGACGCCCATCGCACGCTCACCCGGTTCGCCGAAGCGGGCGTCGACTACGACAAGGTTATTGCGGTGCTGGAACGCGAAGGCGTGGACGCGTTCGTAACGTCTTTCGAGCAACTCTTCGCGGGCATCGCCGGGAAACGCGCGGCGCTCATCGGCGCATAACCGGCCAGCCGCCTGGCTGCCGACCAGATCACGCACCACGAACGGTGGAGAACTGTCATGGTCTAGAAACTCGATCGGCCGGGATCGTTCAATCGGCAGGTCTCGGCGCCTGTCGCGAATGCCGCCGGCTGGGACGTCGTCGACGTTCGCGCCGTGGATACCGCCCGGATGCTGGCCGCCGATGCGGTGCAGAAGGCCGGCAATGGGCACCCGGGCACCGCGATGAGCCTGGCACCCTTGGCCTACCTGCTTTTCCACATCGTCATGCGCCACGATTCCAACGACGACCAATGGCTCGGCCGGGACCGGTTCGTGCTCTCGTGCGGACACTCCAGCCTGACCTTGTACATCCAGCTCTACCTTGCCGGCTATGGCTTGGAGCTCAGTGACCACAGGCTTTGCGCACCTGGAACTCGGCCACGCCGGGGCACCCGGAGTACCGGCATACCCGGGGAGTGGAGATCACTTCTGGGCCGCTCGGCCAAGGCCTGGCCAGCGCTGTCGGCATGGCTCTGGCGGCACGCCGGGAGCGGGGTTTGCTCGACCCGGATGCCGGGCCCGGCGAAAGCCCGTTCGATCATCACGTCTACGTGATGGCCTCCGACGGTGACCTGATGGAGGGCGTCACCGCCGAAGCCAGCTCCTGGCCGGGCACCAGCAGCTCGGCAACCTGGTGGTGTTGTACGACTCGAACCACATCTCGATCGAAGACGACACCGACATCTCCTTCAGCGTGGACATCCAAACGCGGTATACCGCCTACGGCTGGCATGTGCAGACCGTCGACTGGACCAGCACCGGTGAGTACGTCGAGGACGTCGACGCTTTGCTCGCCGCTATCGAGGCGGCGAAGGCCGAGACCGCGCACCCTTCGATAATTCTGCTGCGCACGATTATCGGCTGGCCAGCGCCGACCAAGCAGAACACCGGAAAAGCGCACGGCTCCGCGCTCGGTGAGGACGAGATCGCCGCCACCAAGACCCTGCTCGGCAGGAACCCTGACACTGTGTTCGCCGTCGACGCCGAGGTACTCGCCCGCGCCCGCAGCGCCGTGGACCGCGGCGCCCGCCTGCACGAGGACTGGCTGCCGGAGTACTCGAAGTGGCGCACTGCCCACCCTGAACGCGCAGCATTGCTCGACCGGCTACAGAGGCGGCGGCTACCGGAGGGCTGGACCGAGGCACTCCCCGCCTTCGCGCCGGACCCGAAGGGCATGGCCACCCGCACGGCCTCCGGGCAGATTCTCACCGCCCTGGCTCCGGTCCTCCCAGAGCTGTGGGGCGGCTCGGCTGATCTGGCCGAGAGCAACAACACCACGATGAGCGGAGAGCCCTCCTTCGTCCCGGCCGACCGGCAGACCCGTGACTGGACCGGAGGGCCCTACGGCCGGACCCTGCACTTTGGTATTCGCGAACACGCCATGGGCGCGATCCTCAACGGCATCGCTTTGCAGAGCCTCACCCGCCCCTACGGGGGCACTTTCCTCGTGTTCAGCGATTACATGCGTCCCGCGGTGCGGCTCGCCGCGCTCATGCAGCTCCCCGCCGTCTACGTCTGGACCCATGACTCCATCGGTCTGGGCGAAGACGTCCCTGCCCATCAGCCTGTCGAGCACCTCGCCGCACTGCGCGCCATTCCCGGCCTCGACGTCGTCCGGCCCGCCGACGCCAACGAGACCGCCGTCTGCTGGCGAACCGTCCTCGAACTTGTCGATCGGCCCGCCGGCCTGATCCTCACCCGGCAGAATTTGCCCGTTCCGAACCGCGGCCCCGACAGCTACCGGGCCGCCGTCGGCGCTGCCCGCGGCGGATACATCCTCGCTGGCGACGACACTCACCCGGACGTGGTTCTGATCGCCACTGGCTCCGAAGTGCAGATCGCACTGGACGCCAGAGCGCTGCTGACCACCGACGGAATCACCGCTCGGGTCGTCTCGCTGCCCTGCCGGGAATGGTTCGCCCAGCAAACGCAGCTCTACCGCGACGAAGTGCTGCCGCCTGCCGTCCGCGCCCGGGTCAGCGTCGAGGCCGGAATCGGCCAAGGCTGGCGTGACATCGTCGGCGACGCTGGCCGCATAGTCAGCCTGGAACACTTCGGCGCGTCAGCGGACTATCAACGCCTCTACCGTGAATTCGGCATAACTCCCGACGCGGTCGCCGCTGCCGCTCGTGACAGCATCAACGACGCCGCGGGAGCTATCCGCCCCGGCGGGCACGAGCAAACGGCGACACCAACTCACGGGGGGACGGGAGACCGTCCCCGCTGAACCGACGAGCCCGAAGAGCAAGACGGTCGGCCCCGATGGCGTCACGGGATCGGGGACCAGGGGATGCGGCGAAGCACAGACCGAGTGGACGCCGCAGTCGACCATCTCGAAGGGGGGCCGCGGACGTGAATGTGAGCCCGCGCAGCAGTCGAAAACTCCCCTGGCTAGCCCGAGGATCTGGCCCGGTCGGGAAGATTGCCCGTGACCTGCTCGACGATTCGCCGGGAAAGGCTGACCGCGTGGTCGGCATACCGTTCGTAGAAGCGGCTGAGCAGGACAACATCGATCGCCGCAACCATTCCGTGCGGCCAATCCTCGTGAAGTAGCGTGGTGAACACGCTGCGGTGGAGCTCGTCCATTTGGTCATCGATCGCGGTCAGTTCGTCGACTGTGGTGATGTCGTGATCGGCCAGCAACGCTGCCACCCGTTGGGTGAGGGCGTTGGCGATTCGTCCGGCATCGACAAACGTCGGCTCGAGGTCTGCCGGTACGGCCCGATCGGGGTATCGCATGCGGGCGATTGTGGCGATATGTCGAGCGAGGTCCCCCATGCGTTCCAACGCAGAAACAATCCGCAGGCTAGCTAGCACAGTGCGCAGATCGATCGCGACCGGGTGATGTAGGGCGAGGACCCGCAGGCAGCGTTCTTCGAGATCGTGGTGGAGGACATCGATGTGCGCGTCAGCAGCGATGACAGAGTCGGCCAATGCCAAATCAGCGGTCAGCAGCGCCCTGGTCGCCGAGTACATCGCCGAGTCGGCTAGTCCGGTCATAGTGATCAGTACGTCGGCGATGCTCGACAGCTCGCGGTGGAAGGTAACCCGCATCACCGCTCCCGTATCAGCTGTGCCGTCGACCTCCCGATCGCCGGTAATCCTCCCACCTCCGCGCGCCGCGCATCA
Organism: Cryptosporangium phraense; assembly: GCF_006912135.1. Taxonomy (NCBI): domain Bacteria; kingdom Bacillati; phylum Actinomycetota; class Actinomycetes; order Cryptosporangiales; family Cryptosporangiaceae; genus Cryptosporangium; species Cryptosporangium phraense. Next base: position 24,014 of record NZ_VIRS01000056.1, read on the forward strand.
GCGAGCGGAGGGTGGCCTGAGCGGCTTCCCTGCCTGCCACGCAGTCGACCACCGCTGACTTCGAACACGCGACCCGGACGGCAACCTGCGTGCGGCGACGGATGGTGAGCACTCACCGCTCCACGTGCTGGGCGACTCACCATCATTACTTTTATCGATAATTTCATGGTCTCGAATCACCTCATAGGGATTGGTAATTTAAGTACTTTATGTGAAGATTACTGTGTCTCGTGTTGCGTAGGCCGACGCGAGAACGTGGTGGTGGGCATGACGCCAGTTGCAGCTAGTTGTGCCCACCACTGCAGCCTGCCGCCGCCCCGCCGCGCGGGTGACCACAGACGCGCCGCGCTCGGACCGCCGGCCGACGACGACCTCGGAGCCGGAATCAGATGTCTGGGACGCGGCAGGCAAGGGTTGGCGAGCGCGTTGGTCGACCCTCATCAATCGCTAACCGCGAAAGACCGAGCGTCCAGATGGATCATCGGCCGCGCTTTCATGCCGATCACCTCTGATGTGCGGAAGCGATGGCGACGGACCAGGCGAAACGGAACCGGCCTGCGTCTGGTGACGGCGGTGCTGGCGATCGGCACCTTGGTAACCGGCGCAGCTTTCACTGTGGTTCGCCAGGGCGAGGACCGTTACGCCGCACAGCTCATGGACCGCTATGCCGCCGATCTTGCTGCCGCAGTCAGCGACCGCGCGTCCGACTACAGCGCGACGGTGCGCTATCTGGCTGCGGCGGTAGGCGCCCAATCCGAGCTGCGCAGCGAGGACTACGCGCGGATTACCGCCGGCCTAGACCCGGCCGAGCTTCCAGGGGTAGCAAGCGCCAGTTTCGTCGTGCCGGTGGCCACGCCCCGAATCGCCGCCGTGCAAGCGACTTGGCGGTCACGTGGCGCGGCCGGCCTCACGCTGCGTGCCAGTCCGAGCAGATCCCAGCACGCGTTCGTCATCTACGAACGCCCGCTCGACGGTCTCGCCACCATTCCGGGAACCGACGTCATGCAGAGCCCAGCGGTCGAGCAGACGCTTGACCGGGCGTGGATAGGCCACAAGCTGATGGTGAGCTCGGCCTATCACCTCATCCGCGACCAAACGCTTCCCGATCGGCAGCGCCAAGCTTCCATCGCCTTCGCCGAACCGATCTACACACCGCAAGGCCCCGCGTTGCCCGACCGGTTCGTCGGCTGGGTCGTCATGCCCGTCCGCGGGCAGGACTTCCTAGCCGAGACGTTGCGCCAACGAGGTCAAGGCGCGGTTCAGGCCACCGTGGCTGAGACTACCGGCGATCGCACGATCATCACCTCTACGCGATCCGGGCGGCGCCTAGCTGATGACTCGCTAGCCCGGCATCGCACCCTGTTCGTCGGGCAACGCCGCTGGGAGCTGACTTTGTGGCCGACGACCAGCCTGCGGGCGGCCACCGACCGCGGCACGAGTCTATTCACCCTAGGGGCGGGCGCCGCGTTGACTCTCGTGCTGGGCGTTATGACGGGTGTACTCGCGGGCAGCCGTGGCCGTGCGTTGCAGCAGGTCGAGCATGCGACTGCGGCACTGCGCCGGGATATCGATCGACGCGAGCGCGTCGAGGGTCAGCTCCGAGAGAGCGAGCAGCAACTACGCCACCTTGCGTTCCACGACCCACTGACCGGCCTGGCCAATCGCGCGCTGTTCTACGATCGGCTGACCCAGGCCCTGGCCGCTCGTGCGCTCATCGACCGGCCAATCGCTGTGCTGTTCATCGACCTGGACGGCTTCAAACAGGTCAATGACCAACTCGGCCACCAGGCCGGCGACCACGTCTTGCGCGCCGTCGCCGAACGGCTACGTGTCGGACTACGCAACTCGGACACGGTGGCCCGCCTCGGGGGTGACGAATTCGCCGTCATACTCGACGACCTCACCGATACCGAAGCCCGAAGAGCCGCCGAACGCATCATCATCGTCATCCAGGAACCCGTTGAGGTAGACGGCATGGGGGCGCAGGTGTCGGCCAGCATCGGCATCGCGCTCGGTCATCCGGATGTCACCGCAGATCACCTTGTGCGGGAGGCAGACGCGGCCATGTATTTCGCGAAACTCAGCGGGAAGAATCAGTACGCCGAAGCTGACCCCTCCCCGGAACCGACCTCATCCATCTGAGTCCTGGTTATTCTTCAACTCCCGTGCTTGTGAACGCCCTGAGCGGGTCCGCGATCAGCGCAGCGGTCGGGCGCCGCGTGCTCGGGCCCACCCCCGGCGCTCTCCCGCGCGTCAAATCGGTTGCGGCCGGTGGCGACACCGCCGCCGATGAAGCCCGACGGCGCCGCAAGGTTCAAAGGCTTCCGAATAGGCAGACGACGACGTCGCTGGCACCGCCTCTGACCGGCGATATCCAACGAACTGTCGGCCGTCGGCTCACGTCTGTCTCGCCCGATGGACTAAACGAGCTCTCCGCTCTCGGGCTGCTGGAACCACCGCTCCAGCAACATGTCGTCCGGGCAGGTCAGGTCAACTCCCAGGTCGGCATCGTTGGCTCGGCCCAGACCGAGCTCCGCCTCCCAGAACGGGGCGGCGGACCACCCGAGCGTCGTGAGCCCCTTCCCACACGCTCTGCAAATGATCACATCGCCGCCCAACCGCGTGCCCACACGCGGGTCACGAATCCGGGATGTCGTATTCGCCGCGTACGATGCCGACCGGCGAGGTGTTCAGACACGCACCGGGAAATCCAGTCACGTCGGCACCGGATTTCCCGCCGATGGTCGGTCGCCCGCTGATACGTCAGCTACCTAACGGGCTGGTCCCCCGATCGGAGTCCGGCTCGAGCGCAGGCCTGCTGCTCGGGTGTGGCGCCGATGACGGCGAGCGAGGCGCGGTAGGACTCCGATGAGGTCGCGATGTCACCGGCCTTGTGGGCTGCTTCACCGAGCAAGAGAAGGATGACGACCTCCCCACGGCGGTAGCCGGCCTGGCGGCACAGTTCGAGGGCCTGTCGCAGCGGCGGAATCGCGTCGACGGGGTGTCCGAGGCCCAGGTTGAGACGCGCCAAACCCTCCAGCGCGTGAACCTCAACGGTGCGGTCACCGATCTGCCGGCTGAGGGTCACGGCGCATTCCAGGTGAGCAGCGGCGCTCTCGGACTGGCCCACCGAATTCTCGGCAATTCCGAGATTGGTCAGGGTAATGGCCCGCCCGACGAGGCTGCCGACCTTCCGGTGCTCCGTGAGGGCCTCATTGAGGTGCTCGATAGCGGTAGCGTGCTGGCCGCTCGTCAATTCTGCATATCCGAGGTTCGTCAGGGCGTTGGCGGCGTGTGGGTCGGCGCCGTGCTGTCGGAACAGAGCTAGCGCCTCGCTCATGTATGTGATCGCCTCGGTGGGAACCCCTTGCCACAAGAGGGCGCCGCCGAGGTTGGTCAGGGCACGTGCCTCTCCCAGCTCGTCACCGGCGGATCGGAACAGGTTCAGCGCCCGACGCAGCGCGGCGGCGCCGACGAGGTAGCGGCCCTGCGTGCAGTGAGCGGCGCCGAGTCCGAGGTGGGCGAGTGCCTCGCCGGTGGTGTCACCTGACTTGCGGGCCGCGACGCTGGCGTTGCCGTGCAGCGCAATGGCGTCTCCGGGACGATCGTTGAGGTATCGGAACAGCGCGACGGACAGGTCGACAGCGGGACGTGACCAGTCTTGCGCGGCGGCGCAGGTGGATACGGCGAGGAGAACCGGCCGTTCAGTGTCGAGCCAGAGCTTGGCCGCCTGGCTGTCCGGCAAAGGTACGCGGGAACTTGCGCCCGACGCCGAAACGCGTGGGGGTTGGGCGTCGGCCGGATATACCAGGTCCGCTGCGGCAAAAGCGGTGGCGGCGTAATGGTCGACCAGTCTGGTCAATGCGGCCCGGCGCTCCGCGGCGCTGTCTTCGTCCAAGCTCCGGCCAGTGGCAAACGCGCGGATCAAGTCGTGCGTGACGTACCTGCCGGGTTCTGGGCTACTCACGAGGTGATCGCGGTCCAGCTGTTCCAACATGGCCTCGGCGGTGGCCGGCTTGACGTCGACCAACGCGGCGGCGGCGTACGGGTCGAGGTCCGGGCCCGGGTGTATGGCAAGGAGCCGCAGAAGCCGCTGTCGGTCAAGCGGCAGGCTCTGGTACGACTGCCCCAGAGCGATGTCGATTGCAGGCTCAAGCCGCCGCGCCACGTGCCGCTCGTCCAGCCGGTCGGCGTGGTCGGTCACCGTCCACCCCGGCGTCGTGCGGATGTGCCCTTCCACGAGGCTCAACGCGAGAGGAAGTCCACCGCACCGACCCGCGAGCCTGTCGACGGCAGATGGATCGTCACCGACTGGGATAGGGCGAATGGCATCAGTCAGATACTCCCGGGCCTCGTCCAGGGTGAGGACGTCGAGGGCGAGTGTGTTTAGCCCGGTGAGTCGGCGCCTGGTCGTGATCAGCGTGACGCCGCCCGGCACGGCACCCACCAGTGGACGGATCTGGTCCTCTCCGGCAACGTCGTCCAGGACCACTAACGTAGGGTGCGTGGCGAGCTGGCGTTGGTAGAGCGCCACGAGGTCGGCTGTTTCATGCGGGATCTGACTTCCAGGCGTTCCCAGTAGCCGCAGAAAACCGTCGAGCACGGCCGACGGGTCGGCGGACGGCTGTTCCGGGTGAAAGCCGCGCAGATTGACATACAACACACGAGTGACGCGCTCGCGCCGCAGAAGCTGGTGCCCGCCGTGCACGGCGAGCACTGTCTTACCGACGCCGCCCATGCCCTCGATCGAGACAGCCACACCCTGACGGGATTCGA
>NZ_VIRS01000057.1 GCF_006912135.1 Cryptosporangium phraense
CGCTCGACGATCGTCACCAGGTCACCGGCCGAGTAGTCCTCGAACTCGATCGTCCGGGTGAACCGGCTGGCCAGGCCCGCGTTGGCAGCGGGCCGGGGTGCGGCCGGGCGCTGGGCCGGGACGGGATGCCGGGCCGGGCCGGGTTGCGGACGGGCGGCCGGGTCGGGGTGCGGAGGGGCAGCTGGGGCGGGTTCTGGTCGACGGCCGGGGTTGATCGCAGCTCGACCGGTCGCGGCGGCGCGGGCCGGCGGGTGCCGTGGGGCCGGAGGCCAGCGCGGGCGGGCGGGGCGCGGTGCCGGCCGGTCGGCCGTAGCTCGGCCGGCAGCTGTTGCGGGTGAGCGGCCGTCGCGGGCTGATGACCGTCGCGGATAGTCGGCCCTCGCGGGTGGGTGGGCCTCGCGGGTGGGTGGGCCTCGCGGGTGGGTGGGCCTCGCGGGTGAGCGGCCGTCGCGGGCTGGTGACCGTCGCGGATGGCTGGCCCTCGCGGGTGGGTGGCGGTCCCGGCCGGGTGGCCGGGACCGGTGGGTTACTGGGCGGTGTCGCCGTCGCCGGTGCGCTTCTGGGCTTCGTCGACGCCCCGGTCGATCTGGGACGAGTACTTCTCCCCGGTGCGCTGGTCGACCTGGTCGCCGGCCTTGTCGAGGCCCTGGTCGACCTGCTCGTCGTGCTTGTCGGCGAAGTCCTTGGCCTTGTCCATGAAGCTCATGTCGTGCCTCCTTGTGCGTCGGGCGACGATTTGCCCGAGAACGGAGGCGCCAAACCCGGCGTTGACTTCGCCACAACCCGTGCAGCGATCGGCTCAGCTAGTCGCGCCCCCTCGGCGAATGGCCCAGCGCACTGTAGTCGCGACTGGAACTACCAGCCACCCGCAGAACGGTCACTGCGTTCCGTCGATGGGCTGGTGAAGCGGCGGCGGTAGGACGTTGGGGTCGTCGCGTAGGCGGCGGCGAAGTTCTGGCGGAACGTCACCGCGCTCCCGAACCCACACGCCCGCCCGATCCGCTCCACCGACCACGACGTCGCCTCCAGCAACCGCCGGGACTCGTCCAACCGCCGCCCCAGCACCCACCTGGCCGGCGTCGACCCCGTCACCTCGGCGAACCGCCGGGTGAAGTTCCTCCTGCTCATCCCCGCCCGGTCGGCCAGGTCGTCCACGGTCAGCGGACGGTCCAGGTGCGCCAGCGCCCAGTCGAGCGTGTCCCCCAGCTGCCCGACCCCGCCCGGCTCCGGCATCGGCCGATCGACGTACTGGGCCTGGCCACCGTCGCGGTGGGGCGCGACCACCAGGTGCCTGGCCACCGTCGACGCGGCCGCCGAGCCCAGGTGCGTCCGCAGTACGTGGAGGCAGGCGTCGATGGCCGACGCGGTTCCGGCCGACGTCAGGACGTCGCCGTGGTCGAGGTAGAGCGCGGACGGGTTGACCTCGATGCCCGGCCGACGCCGGGCGAGGTCGGCCGCGGCCGACCAATGGGTGACGGCCGTGCGGCCGTCGAGCAGTCCACTGTCGACGACCGGGAACGCGCCGAGGCACAGACCGGCGATGCGGGTCCCCCGGCGATGGGCGTCGCGGATCAGCCCGACGAGAGCATCGTCGGCGGGCCGGAGGTCGGTGTGCCAGGACGGCAGCACCAGCAGATCGGCACCGTCGACGACCGAGGGCCCGGCCACGTCGGAGATCGCGACGCCCTCGGCGGCCCGGATGCCCCGGCCGGACGAGGTCCAGACCGACACGTCCCACGACACCTCACCGAACACCAGCAGCGGCGCCGCGAGGTGGAACATCGTGATGCCGTCGAACGCGTGCACCGCGATCTTCATCCTGGCCCGATCTCATCGATGGTGGTCTTCCGTGCCGCTCACCGTAGCGCCCCGGCCCGGGCACGATGAAGAACCATGAGACGAGCGCTGATCGTGATCGACGTCCAGCAGGAGTACTTCGACGGCGCCCTGCCGATCCAGTACCCGCCCCGCGACGACTCCCTGGCCAACATCGTCCGAGCCCTCGACACGGCCGAGCAGCACGGTCTCCCGACCGTCGTCGTGCGGCACGAGTACCCGGCCGGCGCGCCGGTCTTCGCGGCCGGCTCCCCCGGCTGGGCCCTCCACCCCGACGTCGAGAAACGCGCCGCCACCGCCCACCGCGTCACGAAGAGCAACTCCAGCGCGTTCGCCGGCACCGACCTCGCCGACTGGCTCGCCGACAACACCGTCGACACGATCACGATCGCCGGCTACATGACCAACAACTGCGACCTCGCCACCGCCGCCTCGGCCGAGGAACTCGGCCTCGCCACCGAGATCCTGTCCGACGCCACCGGCGCCATCCATCTCTCGAACAGCGCCGGCACCGTCGATGCCCAGCAGCTCCACGAGACCCTGCTCGTCCTGCTCAACTCGAACTTCGCCTCGGTGGCGACGACCGACCAGTGGATCGCCGCCGTGCACGACGGCCGGCCGCTCCCGGCTCCCGACCTCGGCGCCTCGGCCGCCCTGGGACGTCTCAGGGCGTCGGAGCAGGGCTGAGCAGCACCAGGTTCCCGAGCGCGGTCGGGACCGGCCGGACCAGCCTGAACCCGGCCTCCCGGGCCTCGGCGACCAGCTCGTCGACGGTCCGGCCCGCGGTGATGCCCCGCTGCCGCTGCTGCAGCCGTTCGACCGCGGCGGCCAGCGGGTCGGGCGGCAGCGGCTGCTCCTGCAGGAGCAGCAGGCCGTCCGCGGTGAGCGCCCGGCGGAGCACGGCCAGCGTGGCCGCGCGGGACTCGTCCGGGAAGAACGCCCGGGCCCAGTAGGCCGCCCGGTAGGTGCCCCGGTCGGTCAGGTCGCGCGCGTCCGCGCACGTCAGCTCGACCCGGTCGGCCAGCCCCAGCGCGTCCCGGCGGCGCTCGGCCTCGGCCACGACCTCCGGGACGAGGTCGACGCCGACCAGGCTCAGGTCCGGGTAGAGCCGCGCGGTCGTGAACAGCGCGCCGCCGATGCCACAGCCCAGATCGAGCATCGGCCCGCCGTCGGCGAGGACCGCGTCCACTTCGGGCACCGCGTCGTACACGGTCCGGTAGAGCGCGGTGGTGACCGCGTCCGCGGCCACGCCGTTGTCCTTCGCGACGACGAGCGCGTCCCCGCCGTCGGGCTTCCCCGGCTCGTCCGCCAGACGGCCGACCTGCTCCATCTCCAGGCGGACGCCGTCCAGCACGCCGTCGATCGTCGCGCCGGACGAGCCCGGAACCAGCGCGGAGAACGGGGCCGCGAGCTCCCAGCCGTCCGCGCCTGTCCCTGCACCGTTACGCTTGCGGACCATGCTGGAGTCGTCCTTCCCCGGTCGCGACGGGGTGAACCTCGGGTACCGGGAGGTCGGCGACGGGCGGCCGCTGGTCCTGCTGCACGGCCTGGCCGGGAACGGCACGCTCTGGACCCGCCACGGCCGGGCCGACGCGCTGGCCGCCCGCGGGCACCGCGTGATCCTGCCGGACTTCCGCGGCCACGGCGCGAGCGCGAAGCCCCACGACCCGGCCGCCTATCCCCCGGACGTCCTGGCCGACGACGGGCTCGCGCTGATCGACCACCTCGGCCTGAGCGACTACGACCTCGGCGGTTACTCGCTCGGCGCGCGGATCGCGTTCCGGATGCTGGTCCGGGGCGCCACGCCGGGCCGGGCGATCGTCGCCGGTCAGGGCCTTCGCGAGTTGCTCGGCACCGGCGGTGGTGCGGGCGCCCGGCTGCGCCGGGCCGTCGAGGGCACCGGCGAGCCCGACGGTTTCGCCCGCTGGCTCGCGACCAGCGGCGAGGACCCGGTTGCCCTCCTGCACGCGCTCGACTCGGTCGTCGCCACGCCCCGCGAGGACGTGACCCGCGTCCGGACTCCGACCCTCGTCGTGCTCGGCGCCGACGACGAGCGCGCGGCCTCCGGCGACGAACTCGCCGTCGTCCTTCCGGACGCGGTCCGGGTGACGGTCCCGGGCGATCACGGCACCGCGGTCGACGCTCCCGAGCTGCTCGACGCGATCCTCAGCTTCGTGTCAGCCAGGCCGGGAACGACGCCAGCAGGTACTCGGTGAGCTGCTCCTCGGTCATCGACGGGTGCTCGATCCAGTCGAGCGTCACGAAGACCGTGCCTGCGGCCATGTACAACGCGAGAGTGCGCACTCCCGTCTCGTCCAGATGGGGCAGTTCGGAGAGCACGGTGCCGCGGGCGACGACGGCGACCTCGTCGACGAGTTTGGCGTGGACGGCCGCCTTCGACCCGATCGCGATCGCGTAGCGGACGAGCGACCGGGCGTCCGAGAGGCCGTCGATGATCCCGCGGAGCCCGAGGCGGGTGATCTCCGGGCGGGAGAGGACGTGGTCCGAACGGCGGGACGAGTCGACGGTCTCGATGTCGGCGAAGACCTCGCTGACCGCGGCGACCGCGACGTCTTCCATCGTCGCGAAGTGGGTGTAGAACGTGCTGCGGGCGACCCCGGCCATCCGGCAGAACGCGGTGACCGAGAGGTCGGTGCGGCCCTCGCCGACCGCGGTGCGGAACGCGGCGATCAGGCGGCGACGGGTCTCGACGGCCCGGACGTCGTCCGTGACCGCGAGACTCTCCCGTCGCTCCTGCTGCGCCACCCGCCCATTGTGTCAGCGCAGGGTGTCACCCGCCGCGACCGGGATCGTGACGCCGGTGACGTACGGGAGTCGTCCGAGGCCAGGTAGATGACCGCGACGTTGGCGGCCGAGTAGCCATCGGCTGCAGCGCGGCCATCGAGCTGGTGACGACGATCGAGCCGCCGTCGCCCGGCTGTCGACCCGGTCGAGCTCGGCCGGGCCGCGGTCGAAGACCGCGCGGAGCGACTCGAGGTCGCGGACGTCGGCGGCGCGAGGTCGTCGGGGGTGGCCATCGGGTAGCCGACCTCGGGCATCTGGGCGGCGATGTCGACCGCGACGATGTCCGCGCCTTCCTGCGCGAGCCGGATCGCGTGGCTACGGCCGCGGGCCGCGGGCCGCGGCGGTGGCGGCGGCTCCCATGGCGCGGCGCGCCATGCGCGGTGGTGCGCGGCCACGAACGCGCCCACCGCGACCTGGGGCCACGCGCTACGAGGCCCCTCAGTCGGCGCTCGGCGACGGGGACGGGGGCTTGGCGCCGTACTCGTACGCGCCCAGGTCGGGCGCACCGCCCACCGGCCGGGCCGCCCCGGTGAAATCGAACTTCGGCGCCCTCGCCGGGTTCGCGGCGTCGATCGCCGGCGAGCTCTCCTTCAGCCGCACGTCCCCGGCGTTCAGGTCGACGAACTCCGGGTCCGACGTCAGGTTGCCGGACATCGTCACGCCGGGGACGTCGATCAGCGGGTTGCCCCAGATGATGTTGTTGACCGCGACCGAGTTGCTCACCGTGCCGCTCTGCAGGCGGATCGCCGCCCGGCCGTTCTGGTAGATCGTGTTGTTGTAGATCTGGACGTCGGAGTACGCGCCGATCCAGAAGTCGACGCCGCCGCCCGGGTTGCCGTGCAGCAGGTTGTTGAAGATCTGGACGTTCCGGGCGCTGCCGCCCGACTCGACGGCCAGCCCGATACCGGACTTCGTGGGCCCCTTGGCGTCGTACACGTCGTTGCTGAAGACCTGGATGTCGTTCGCACCGTCGACGTAGATGTTCGGCCCGTTGTTGGCGTAGACCGAGTTGTACTCGATCGTCCCGTCGCTGGTGGAGTTCTTGACGTCGATGCCCTCTTCGTAGTTCTCGTGCACGACGTTGCCGGCGATCCGGAAGTTCCGGGCCCTATAGAGCGTCAGGCCCTCGTTGGCGGCGGCCCCGATGTCACCGCCGTCGGCGGCCGCGTTGTTGTGGTGGACGCGGTTGCCGGTGAGCGTGTAGTCGGTGCCGTCGCCGAGCAGGATGCCGCCGTCCTGCGAGTACGACACCTCGGCGTCGTCGATCACGACGTGGCTCGAGTGCCCGGCGTAGATGCCGTGCCGCTTCGACCGGGTCACCGAGATGCCGGAGATCTTCACGTACTGCTGCTTGTCGAACGTCAGCAGGCCGCGCCGGTCCTCGCCCGACGTGTCGGGCAGCGTCCCCTCGCCGTCGAGGACGACCTTCTCGCCGTCTTTGGCGGCGATCGTCAGGTACGCCCCGGCCCGGCCGCTCTTGGTGACGTCGACGGCCTCGTGGTACGTGCCACCCTCGATGCGAACCGTGTCGCCGGCCTCGGCCGCGTCCACCGCGGCCTGGATCGTCCGGTACTGGCCGTGCGGGCCGACCGTGAGCGTGTTCTCGTTGCCACGGTCGGTGACCGCGTCGCCCGTCCGGGGTCCGCTGTCGTCCGACTGGTTGGCGATCACGAGCCCGGCGACCACCACCACGCAGACGAGGAGCACAGCCCCCAGGATCAACGGAAGCCGCTTCACCGACCGAATGTCTGCCATGACCTCCCCTACGTCGGACCGCCGGGTCGGTCGCGACGGCGCCCCTCGGACGGGACCCGTCCGAATCCTTGCATGACGGCTCCAGGCGCCGGACGGCCACCGGTAACAGGGTCCGAACGGTCAGGAATTCTCAGGCCACCCGCTCGGCGAACACCTCCCGCATCGCGCTCGAGAACAGCGCGTTGACCGCGTCCCGGTCGAGGCCGGCCGCGCGGGCGTCGGTCAGCCAGCCGACGAGCGAGCGGCGCAGGTCGGGGTGGGCGTCCAGGGCCGGCGAGGCCAGCGTGCGGGTGACGAACGTCCCCTGCCCCGGCCGGGACTCGACCAGCCCGTCCCGCTCGAGCTCCCGGTACGCCTTGTGAACGGTGTTCGGGTTGATCGCCAGCGCGGCGACCACGGCCCGGGCGGTCGGCAGCTGGTCACCGGCCTCCAGCACGCCCAGCCGCAGGGCGTCCTCCACCTGCTGGACGAGCTGCCGGTACGTCGTGACGCCGGACGTCCGATCCAGCCGGAACTCGATCATCGGGACCCCGCCCCCCGGCGCAGCACCAGGACGAACACCGCGACGACCAGCAGCCCGGCCGCCCCGCCGAAGAACGCCGGCTCGTGACCGGGAAACCCCACCTCTCCCCAGGCGAACCGGGTGACGGCGTAGCCGATCAGCGTCGCCGCCATCGCCGGCTCGACCCGCCCGAGCACCGCGCCCGCGAACACCCCGAGCGCGACCGCGAAACACGTGTAGCCCACCGCGGCCGTCGACGTCACGTCGTACGTGTACCGGACGTCGAACCCGCCGAGGACGCTCGGCAGGATCGACCGGACCGCCTGAGCGGTGGCCAGCGTCACGACGGTCACCGTCGCCAGGGCGAGGGACAGCCAGCGCAGACGCCGGGCCCAGAACAGCTCGGCGGTGCCGTCCTGCAGCGGCCGGGCCAGCAGCGGCGCGCCCCAGAACACGCCGAGCGCGGCCGGCAGGTACGAGACGATCGCCCGGGTCGCGCTGCCGTGGTCGTCGACGTTCCGGTGCATCTCGAGCAGAGCCGACAGCATGCCGTGCCCGACGGCCAGCCACAGCGACGCCCGCATCGATTCGCGTTGCCAGTCCGGCGAGACCACGGGCACCAACCAGCCGAACACCACTCCGGAGGCGACCATCACGACGAAGAACCCGGCGACGGTCGCGGCCATCGCCCGGACGGTCCGCCCGAGCACGGCCCCGGCCGCGAACCCGAGCGCGACGGTCAGGAGCACCAGCGCGATCAGTCCCGGAGCCCAGGCCGGCGTCGTCGGCGGCTTCCCCAGCAGTCGCACGGCCGCCACCAGCACGAACGTCGTCACCGCGGCGACGACGAAGACCGGCGCGGTGCGGGCCAGCACCCAGCGCAGGCGCGACACCGACTGGGTGTACGCGAGGTCGATCGTGCCCCGCTGCCGCTCCCGGGCCAGCAGCGGAGCCGCCCAGCAGGCGCCGAACCCGAGCGCGAGGACGTAGGCCGGATCGCCGAAGTCGTTGGTCGCGGACACCAGCTGCGCCACCCACGGCGGATGGCCGGTCGCCGCGACCGAGTACAGCGCGACGACCACGGCCGAGCCGACGAGCGCCCACCGCTGCTGCCGCCAGGCGAGCCAGGTCACGCCGCCACCTCGGCCGGCCCGGCCACGACCGTCGTGCCCGGGCTGCGCAGGTAGCCGAGGACGACGTCGGTCAGCGACACCTCGTGCACGGCCCAGCGCGGGTCGAACGTGTCGCTGCGCACCCGGACCAGCACGGTCGCCTGCCGGGGCGTCGTCCGGGCCGAGACCACCGCGTGCTCCCCGATCCGGGCGCCGCCGCCGTACGCCTCGGCCGGCCCGACCAGCACCCGGTGACTCGTCACCAGGTCGTCGATACCGCCGACGACCTGCAGCGCGCCGTCGTTGCAGAGCAGCAGCGTGTCGCAGACGTCGGCGAGCTCGGTGAGCGCGTGCGACGAGACCAGCACCGTGCAGCCGCGCTCCTCGACCGTCGTCATCAGCTCGCCCATCAGCGCGAGCCGGGCCAGCGGGTCGAGATCGGCCATCGGTTCGTCGAGCAGGACGACGTCGGCCCGCTTGCCCAGCGCGAGCGCGATCGCGACCTGGGTACGCCGCCCACCGGAGAGGCGGGAGATCCGGCACTTCGGAGCGATTCCGAGGTCGTTCAGGCGGGCCTCGGTGCCGCGGGCGTCGAAGCCGGGGTTCGTCGCGCGGCCGAACCGGATCGTCTCGGCGACGGTGAACCCGCCGTAGAGCGGCTTCGCCTGGCCGACGTAGGCGATGCGGCTCAGCGCGCGGTGCACCGGCGTGCCGTCCAGCCGGATCACGCCTTCGGTCGGACGGGTCAACCCGGCGGCCAGCCGCAACAGCGTCGACTTGCCCGCACCGTTGGCGCCGACCACCGCGACGACCCGGCCCGCGGGCACCGCGAACGAGCAGTCCCGCAGCCCCCAGCGTCGGCGGCCGTACCGCTTACCGAGCCCGGTCGCGTCGAGCATCGCGGTTCCCTTCTGTCGTTGTACTAGCACCATAGTAGAACTTCTCACAGCGTGCCTACAGCGGGGACCCATCGCCTCGACAGGTCGCCGGTCGAATCTTTCGGGCATGACCACCGCGACCCTGGACGGGGAGAACAACGACACCCCGACCACCACGCTCGACCCCGTCCGCGCCGCTGCCGCCGCTGGAACCGCCGTGCTCGACGTAGTGATCCCGGTCTACAACGAGGAGAAGGGCATCGAGGGGTCGGTGCGGCGCCTGCACGCCCACCTCACCTCGACGTTTCCCTATCCCTTCCGGATCACGGTCGCCGACAACGCGAGCACCGACAACACCTACGCGATCGCGCACTGGCTGACCGGCCAGCTGCCCGGCGTGGCCGCCGTCCACCTGCCGGAGAAAGGGCGCGGGCGCGCGCTGAAGGCGGTCTGGTCCGCCTCCGACGCACCGATCCTCGCCTACATGGACGTCGACCTCTCGACGGATCTCGCCGCGCTGCTCCCGCTGGTGGCGCCGCTGATCTCGGGCCACTCCGACCTGGCGATCGGCACCCGGCTGTCCAAGGGTTCGCGGGTCGTCCGGGGCACCAAGCGCGAGGTGATCTCCCGCTGCTACAACCTGATCCTGCGGGGCACGCTGCAGGCCGGGTTCTCCGACGCCCAGTGCGGTTTCAAGGCCATCCGGCGCGACGTCGCCGAGCGGCTGCTGCCGCTGGTCGAGGACACCGGCTGGTTCTTCGACACCGAGATGCTGGTGCTGGCCGAGCGGGCCGGCCTGCGGATCCACGAGGTGCCGGTCGACTGGGTGGACGACCCGGACAGCCGGGTCGACATCGTCGCCACCGCGCTCGCCGACCTGAAGGGCGTGTGGCGCCTCGGACGAGGGCTGGCGACCGGCGCGCTCCCCCTGCACACGCTACGGGCCGAGCTCGGCCGGGACGCCCCCGAGGTGGCCCCGGGCGTGCCCTCGGGGCTGGTGCGCCAGCTGGTGCGGTTCGGCGGGATCGGCGTCGCGAGCACGCTGGCCTACCTGGTGCTGTACGTGCTGCTGCGCGGGGTGCTCGGCGCGTTCGCCGCGAACCTGCTCGCGCTGCTCGTCACCGCGATCGCGAACACCGCCGCCAACCGCCGGCTCACGTTCGGCGTCCGGGGCGGGGCCAAGCGCGGGCGTCAGCACTTCGAGGGCCTGCTCGTCTTCGGTCTCGGCCTGGTGCTGACGACCGGGGCGCTGGGCGTGCTGCACGCGATGACGTCGACGCCCGGGCGGGGCGTCGAGCTGGCCGTACTGATCTGCGCGAACCTCGCCGCGACCGTGCTGCGTTTCCTCCTCTTCCGCGCCTGGGTCTTCCACCCCCGCCGCCGGGGCGCCGCCCAGTGACCACCTCACCGACCCGGGAACCGACGATGACCGCACTGGAAACCCCTCCGTCCCCGACCGCCGAGCGGCCGACGGGAAGCCCCCAGCACGACCCCCGCTGGACGCGTCCGGCGCTGGTGGTGCTCCTGCTCGGCACCGCGGTGCTCTACCTGTGGGGCCTGGGCTCGTCCGGCTGGGCGAACAGCTTCTACTCGGCCGCGGTGCAGGCCGGCACCGAGAGCTGGAAGGCGTTCTTCTTCGGCTCCTCCGATGCGGCCAACTTCATCACGGTCGACAAGACACCGGCCGCGCTCTGGGTCATGGAGCTGTCCGCCCGCCTCTTCGGCGTCAACGCCTGGAGCATCCTGGTTCCCCAGGCGCTGGAGGGCGTCGCGTCCGTCGGGCTTCTGTACGCGGCCGTCCGCCGCTGGTACGGACCGGTCGCCGGTCTGATCGCCGGCGCCGTGCTGGCGCTCACGCCGGTCGCGACGCTGATGTTCCGCTTCAACAATCCGGACGCCCTGCTCGTGCTGCTGCTCGTCGGAGCGGTCTACGCGACGATGCGGGCGATCGAGTCGGCCGCCGTGCGGGCCGGCACGCTCTGGCTGGCGCTGGCCGGTGCGCTGATCGGGTTCGGTTTCCTCACCAAGATGCTGCAGGCGTTCCTGATCGTGCCGGTGCTGGGCCTGGTGTTCCTGGTCGTCGCGCCGGCTTCGGTGCGCCGCCGGCTCGCACAGCTGGCGATCGCGCTGGTCGCGATGATCGTCGCCGGCGGCTGGTGGGTGGCGATCGTCGAGCTCTGGCCGGCGGGCAGCCGTCCGTACATCGGCGGGTCGCAGAACAACAGCGTGCTGGACCTCGTCCTCGGCTACAACGGTCTGGGCCGGCTGTCGGGCGACGAGACCGGGAGCGTCACGCCGGGCGGCGGCGGCGCCGGGTCCTGGGGTGAGACCGGCTGGAACCGGCTGTTCAACGCGGAGTTCGGCACCCAGGCGTCGTGGCTGATCCCGGCCGCGCTGGTGCTGCTCGTGGCCGTTCTCGGCTTCACCGGCCGGGCCGCCCGGACCGACCGTACCCGGGCCGGGATGCTGCTCTGGGGCGGCTGGCTCGTCGTCACCGGGCTGGTGTTCAGCTACATGCAGGGCATCATCCACCCGTACTACTCGGTGGCGCTCGCGCCGGCGATCGGGGCGGTGGTCGGGATCGGCGCGGTGTCGGTGTGGCGGCTGCGCGGCGAGGACGCCGGCCGGGCCGTGCTCGCGGTGGCGATGGCCGCGACCGCGATCTGGGGATTCGTCCTGCTCGGACGGTCGGACTGGCAGCCCTGGCTGCGCTGGGTGGTGCTGGTCGGTGGGCTGGCCGTGGCGGTCGGGCTCGCGTTCACCCCGCGTCTGGCCCGACGGGTCGCGATCGGTCTGGCGGCGGCCGCCGTCGTGCTCGGGCTCGCCGCCCCGGCCGCGTACGCGGTCCAGACCGCGTCCGAACCGCACTCCGGGGCGATCCCGAGCGCCGGCCCGTCGTCGGGCTTCGGTTCCTTCGGTGGACGCCAGGGAGGCGGGCAATTCCCCGGCGGCGGAAACCGGGGCGGGTTCCAGATGCCGGGCGGAACCGGCCAGCTGCCGGGCGGAACCGGCAACGGCGGGACCCAGCAGTTCCCGGGCGGAACCGGGCAGCAGCCCGGCGGGACCCAGCAGATGCCGGGCGGCACGACCGGGAACGGCAACGGTGGGTTCCGGATGCGCGGCGGCGGCGGCCTGCTGAACGGCAGCACCCCGAGCGCCGAACTCACCACGCTCCTGAAGACCAACGCCGGCCAATTCACCTGGGTGGCCGCCACGATCGGCTCGAACAGCGCCTCCGGCTACCAACTGGCTACCGGCGACCCGGTCATGGCGATCGGCGGCTTCAACGGCACCGACCCGACCCCGACCCTGGCCGCGTTCCAGGCCTACGTGTCGGCCGGCCGGATCCACTACTTCATCGGTGGCGGCGGCGGCTTCGGGAACAGCAGCTCCGGGACGTCGTCCGAGATCACGCAGTGGGTGGAGCAGAACTTCACGTCCTCCACGGTCGGAGGGGTGACCGTCTACGACCTCACGTCGTAGTTCCCCCGCGGGGGCGGAGGAACCCCTAAGTACCACCACTCCGCCCCGCACTCCGCACACGCGTAGTGCTCGCCGTCGCCGATCTCCACGACCTCGACCTCGTGCGCACACCACGGCCGCCCACGCAGGATCCAGTCCCACTCGATCGCGGCGCTCCCCGCAGTGACCCCCACCACTACACGTTAAGCCCGTTCCGCCAGAACCCGTCAGGGTTGCAGCGCTTCTGCAGCGGTCGGCAACACTTTGCCGGGGTTGAGGATCCCGGCCGGGTCCAACGCCGACTTCACCGCCCGGTGCATCGCCTGCACGGCCGGCGAGAGTTCCCGCGACAGGCCGCCCCGCTTCAGCAACCCGACCCCGTGCTCGCCGGTCACCGTCCCGCCCAGCTCCAGGGCGTCGGACAGGATCTGGTCGAACGCGACCTGCGCCCGCCCGCGGGCGGCCGCGTCCCCGACCGGCGTGATGATCAGCGGGTGCAGGTTGCCGTCCCCGGCGTGGGCGATGTTCGCGATCAGGACGTCGTTCCGCGCGGCCACGGCCTCGATCCGCCCGAGCATCTCGGGCACCGCGGCCTTCGGCACGCAGACGTCCTCGGTGAGCACCGGCCCGAGCCGCTCCAGGGCCGGGTACGCCAGCCGCCGGGCCGCGAACAGCGCTTCCGCCTCGTCGGCATCGGTGGAGACCGCGGCCCAGGTCGCACCCGCACCGTCGAAACAGGCGAGCATCGTCGCGGCCTCGGCGTCGCCGGCCGGACCGGGCGCGTCCGAGCGGCCGAGCAGCACGACGTTCGCGTCGACCGACAGGCCCATGTTCTTCCAGGCGTCGACGGCGGCCAGGCAGTGCCGGTCGACCAGCTCCAGCGCGGACGGGACCACCCCGGCCGCGCCGACCGCCCGGACGGCCTCGCCGGCCGCGACGATCGAGTCGAAGTAGCCGGCCACGGTCCGTTCCGGTTCGCGCAGCGGACGCAGCCGCACGGTGACCTCGGTGACGACACCGAGCGTCCCCTCCGAGCCGACGATCAGCCCGGCCAGGTCGTACCCGGCGACGCCCTTCGCGGTGCGGCGGCCGAGCCGCACCAGCTCGCCGGTGCCGGTGACGACCTCCAGCTCCAGCACGTAGTCCCGGGTGACGCCGTACTTCACGCAGCACAGCCCGCCGGCGTTCGTGGCCACGTTGCCGCCGATCGTCGACCAGGGTGCGCTCGCCGGATCCGGCGGGTACCAGAGCCCGTACTCCGCGCAGGCCGCGCGCAGGTGATCGTTGACCACCCCCGGCTGTACGACGGCCAGCCGCTCGACCGGGTCGATCTCGACGATCCGGGTCATCTGCTCGGTGGACAGGACCACACACCCGTCGATCGCGTTGGCGCCGCCGGACAGCCCGGTGCCCGCTCCGCGCGGCACCAGCGGCACCCGGTGCCGCAGACAGGCCCGCACGACCTCCTGCACCTCGGCGCTCGTGCGCGGCCGGACGACCAGCAGCGGCTTCCCGGCCGGGGCCCACTCGGCCTCGTCGGAGGCGTAGGAGGCCTGGACGTCCTGATCCTCGATGAGACGTTCCGCCCCGATCGCCGCCCGCACTTCGTCCACCAGCGTCATCGCTCCAATCTACGTCCGCGGACCGGCCGTTCGGACAGCTGGCCGTAGGCGGATCGGTCAGGGACCGGGCTCGCTACGGTGAGGCCGCTCTGCCGGACCGGGCGGGCAGCAGCACGAGCAAGGTCGGTGACCCATGGCGGCGCACGACGCGTTCCTCACCTACGCATGGTCGGACGGCAACGGCGTCGCGTCGACGCTCCAGCAGGCGATCCGCACCATCGGCAAGCCGTGGTACCGGCGCAGCGCGCTGTCGGTGTACCGCGACACGACCGACACCGAGCCCAGCGGCTCGCTCCGCTCGGACCTGTTCGCCGAGCTCGACTCCTCCCGCTACCTGATCCTGCTCGCCTCCCGCCGCGCCGCCCGGTCCCGCTGGGTGGAGCGCGAGGTCGGCTACTGGCTGAACAAGTCCGGCACCGACCGCCTGCTGCTCGTCCTCGTCGACGGCGAGATCCACTGGGGCCGCGGCGACTTCGACTGGTCCCGCACCGACTGCCTCCCGCGCGCCCTCTCCGGCCGCTACGCCGCGCCGCCCCCGTACGTCGACCTCCGCTGGGCGGTCGGCCGCGAGGACCTGTCGGTCCACGACCCGGACTTCCGGTCCGAGGCGGCCACGCTCACCGCCACCATCCTGGGGACGTCCAAACGCGAACTCCTCTCGGCCGACGTCGCCGCGCAACGGCGGGCGCGGCGCACCGGGATCTCGGCGATCCTGGCGTTGTCGCTGCTGCTGGTGGTCGCGCTGGTGGCGTCGACGCTCGCGCTGGTCAGCGGGCGGGGCGCGGCGTCGGATCTCCGGCGCGCCGACGCCGACCTGCACACCGCGGCCGCGCAGGCGATGCTCCGGGACGCGCTGAAGCTGCGCGGTGAAGACCCGGGCCGGGCGCTGCAACTCGGCGTCGCGGCCCAGTACCTCGACCCCGGCGCCGGCACCCAGCAGGCGCTCACCGAGACGCTGCGGGTCACGCCGTTCCGCGGCAGCGCCCGGACCGAGCCGCTGTCCGGCGCGATCCTCGACCCGGACGGGCCGTCGGTGCTGACCCGGGCCGCGGACGGCACCGTGTCGTCGTGGAGCCTCGACGGCGACCCGGAACGGCAGCCCCTGGCGTCGTCGGCCGGGACGACGCACATGGCCCGGGCGGGTGCGCTCACCGCGTTGGCGGGCCCGGGCGGGGTCCGGCTGGTGGCGTCGGCGGCCGACGCGGGCCGGGTGGTGTTCCCGGGCGTGACCGCGGTCGGGTTCACCCCCGACGGCCGGACGCTGGCGACCGGCGGAACCGCCGGTCAGCTGCAGCTGTGGGACGTGTCGAAGCCGGCCGCGCCGGTCGCGGTCGGGGACGTGTTCGGCGGCGGCTCGGAGCCGGTGACCGCGCTGGCGTTCAGCTCCCGGCTACTCGCGTATGCCCGCAGCGGCACCGTCCGGCTGTGGAGCGTCGCCGACCCGAAGGCGGCCCAGCAGGTCGCGACGATCGACGACCTCGACGGCGTCGTCGACCTGACGTTCAGCCCGGACGGCCGGCGGCTGGCCGTCGCGTCCGCAACCGGGGTGCAGGTGATCGACGTCGCCGAGCCGTCGGCGCCGGGAACACCGCAGGGGGTCAGCGGCGCGCGCTACGGGACGCTGGCCTGGTCGCCCGACGGACGGCGGCTGGCCGGCGGCGGACCGAACGGGACCGTCACGACGTGGGATCCGGAGCGACGGACCGTCGTGCTGACCGTGGCCGTGCAGAAGGGCGAGGTCCGGGACGTCGCGTTCGACCGGACCTCGGCGACGTTGTTCAGCGCGGGCTCCGACGGCAGCGTCCTTCGCTGGGACGCGACGCCGGCCGTGCCGCCGGCGACCGCGGTGGCGCTGATCAGCGACGCGTGCCGCCGGGCGGGCGGCGGCCTGCCCCGGGACGTGTGGACGTCGTACGCCCCGGGGATCGACTACCGGGATACCTGTCGGCTCAGCTGATCGTGTCGTGGATCCAGTCGGCGGCCACGTCGACGCGGGCCGTCGTCTCCTCGACGAAGTGCGGGCAGTCCGGGCCGGTGCTCTCGGTGGAGACCACCACCGGACCCTTGCGGGTCTCGAGGAAGTACGGGGCGCCGGAGTCGAACAGGCAGGCCGACGTGCTCGGCGAGGGCGCCTTGCCGGTGACGCCGATCGTCGTGTCGGCGACGCTCCCGACCCGGAAGAGGCCGGTCTGCAGGTGGGTGGCCGGTTGCTCGCTGGTGCCGTCGAGGGCGCCCCAGCCGGTCATCCGGAGGGTCTCGCCGACCCGCGGCGCGGACTTCGGGAGGCCGATCGGCTTGATGCGCCGCACCGGGTGCTCGAGGTGCGCCAGCGCGATGTCGTTCACCGGCGACTGCTGCACCTCGTCGACGGCGACGTCGACCCCGCCGGGCCCCTCGGCCTCGACGCGACCCAGGGTGACCTCGGTGTCGTAGGGCACCGGGCCACTGACCCGGGCGCCGTTCACGTCGTGGAAGCAGTGGCCGGCGGTGAGGATCCACTCGGACGAGACCAGGGCGCCGGAGCAGCCGCTGTTCCGGGTGGTGCCGTCGGGATTGGGGATGCCGGTCATCGTCAGCTTGGCCGAGAACCGGTATTTGCCCTCCGGAACCGGCCACCCGTGGGCGATCGCCTGCGCGGGGGCGGCCCCCACGAAGACGACAGCACCGACAGTGACTGCGGATAGGGCTAATGCGGACAGCGGACGCATGCGGACCCTTCGTAGGGGACGATCGGTAACCTTCCTAGCGCGGCGGTGGAGTGTTTCGCTCGTGATTAGACAGATTCCCGGCAATCACTCATGTCACACTGCGCACTCGGGGAGCCCGAGTTCACTCCTTCGGGTAGCGGCGTTCGACTCCCGGGAGGGGCTCGTCCCAGTACGCGGACTGGCTGTAGAAGAGCTCCTTCACCGTCGGGAGCGTCTCGGCCTCCGGCCAGGTCGACGGCTTCCACAGGCCACCCCGCACCGGCGCCTGCCCACAGTGGAGGAACAGCTCCTCGACCTCCACCACCGTCGCCAGCCTGGGCGTACTTCCCCGGTCTCCCTCGAGCATCGCGCCGGTGCCCGGTAGGTCGTCGAGGAACGGGGCGTCGCGGACGATCGTCGCCCGGCCGTTGACGCGGACGGTCTCGCGCATGCCCGGCACCAGGAACAGCAGCCCCACGTTGGGCCGCTCGACGATGTTGCGGAAGCTGTCGATCCGCCGGTTGCCCGGGCGGTCACCGAACGCGATGTGCCGTTCGTCCAGCACGAGGACGCCGCCGGGGCGCTCGCCGCGGGGCGAGACGTCGACTCGTCCGTCGGCGGCCGCCGTTGCCAGCAGGAAGTACGTCGAGAAGGCCAGGAACCGTTCGGTCTCCTCGTCGATGACCGGGATGACCTTGTACTTCATGTGCGGGTGCGGTTCCTCGACGAACTCGCGGAGCTCGTCCACGGTGGTCACCGGGGTTCCGAAGGCGGTCATGCCGCGTCCTCGGAACGGCCGGCTCGCCAGTAGCCGCCGAAGTAGTGCGAGCGCGCGACCCAGCCTTGCTCGTTCACCAGGTAGCGGCGCACGTCGCGCACCTCTGCGGCCTCTCCGGCCACCCAGGCGTACGGGACGCCGGGCGGCCGGGGCATCGCCCGCACGGCGGCGGCCAGCGACGCTCGTCCGGTCAGCCACGTCACCGCGACATCCTCGGCTGGGGTCGGGAGTTCCCGCCGGTCGGCCGTCGTCGGGACCCTCACGATCACTCGCGCGACGGCCGGCTCCGGCAGCGCCTCGAGGATCGCCGCGATCGCCGGGAGGGCCGTCTCGTCTCCGGCCAGCAACTGCCAGTCCGCGCCGGACGGCTCGTACGCGGTCGCGGCCCGCGCCGCGTCGGGCGCGGCCGCCGCGATCACCCCGACCGTGCTGCCCAACTCCGCCGAAGCCGCCCATGCGGACGCCGGCCCCGCACCCCCGCGCCCCGGAGCACCGCGCCCCGCGGCACCGTGCCCCGCAGCACCGGGCCCAACGACGCCGTGTAAGGCGAATTCCACATCCATCAAATCGGCGCCCGGGCCGAAACCGCGGATCGTGAACGTCCGCATCGCCGGGCGGACATCCTCGGGAATCGCCCGGTACGACCCCCACCAGTCGTCCCCCGACGGCAGCACCAGCTCGCCGCCCCGCGCGAACAGCAACTTGATCCGCTGGTCGAATCCATGGCAGCACACGCCCCCGACACCACTTAACGTGATCCGCACGACGCTCGGGCTCACCGTCCGCACCGCGGCCACCCTCGCCGCAACGACGACCGTCACGCCCGGCTCCTCCCCGATCGATCAATTTAGGTCGCCCTAACCTAACAGCCGACGGAGGCCCGGATGCGCGCGGAACGACTGGTCGCCCTCCTGTTCGTCCTGCAGCGCCGCTCGAGCGCCACGATTCCCGAGCTCGCGTTCGAGCTCGGCGTGTCCGAACGCACGCTCCACCGCGACCTCGCCGCGCTCCGCGAGGCCGGCGTCCCGCTCTGGACCGAGACCGGCCGCCACGGCGGCGTCCGCCTCGTCGAGGGCTGGCGTTCACAGCTCGACGGCCTCACCTCGCGCGAGGCGGTCGCCCTCTTCGCGATGGGCGTCCCCCGGGCGCTGGCCCAGCTCGGCCTGGGCACCGCGGTCTCGGCCGCCCACGCCAAGGTCGCGGCCACGCTCCCGGCCGAGTTGCGCAACCAGGCGCAGCTCGTCGCCCACCGCTTCCACCTCGACGCCCCGGACTGGTTCCGCACCGCCGACGACACCGACCACCTGGCGACCGTCGCCCGCGCGGTCTGGAACCAGCGCCGCCTCCGCCTGAAGTACCAGCGCTCCGAGGGCACGGTCGAACGCACCGTCGACCCGCTCGGCCTCGTCCTCAAAGCCGGCGTCTGGTACCTGGTCGCCGACATCGAGGCGTCGAAGCAGCCCGGCGCCCGCCGCACCTACCGAGTCGGCCGCATCACCGCAGCCGAAGAACTCGACGAACCCTTCGACCGCCCGCCCGGCTTCGACCTCGCCGCCTGGTGGCAGGCGTCGTCGGCCCGCTTCGAACGATCGCTACGCCGGGTCGACGTACGGGTACGGCTCAGCCCGCGCGCCTTCCGCGCCGTCCCCAAGATGCTCGAACTGGACGTCACCCACGAAGCGCTCGACACCGCGGCACCGCCCGACGCCGACGGCTGGCGCGAGGTCACGCTGGCCCTCGAATCGACCGACATCGCCGCCGGCCAGCTCCTCGGCTTCGGCGCCGAGGTCGAGGTCCTCTCACCACCCGCCGTCCGGAACGCGTTCGCCGAGGCCGCCCGCCAGATGCTCGATCGGCACCGGTAACCGGTCACGTCGGAGAGAAAGTCAGCGAACCGGCAACGACACCAGCGTGTGCATCCCACTCCGCATGAGCACCGAGCGCACGAAGTCCGGCAGCCCACTCACCACGATCGGCGCCGCCACCCGATTGGCCAGCCCGGCGATGAAGTTGAGACCGGTCGACCCGAAGAACGTGACCGCGGTCAGATCCAGCACCACCCGATCACTACGCATAGCCGCCGACGTCACCTGACGGAGCAGCGCACCGACCACCGGATCGATCGCCCCCCGGAGCCAGACCAGCAGCAGCCGGTCCGACCGCACCCACAGCACCGGGCTCGGCCCACTCGTGTCCTCCACGGTATTTCTCCTGGTCTCAGCGATTCCCAACCCACGGGCCGACTGTTTGACCACGAGACTCCGATTCTCTCCCGACTCAGCCGGTCGGGCCACTTATCGGCAGCCGCACCACGACGGTCGCTCCGGAATGATCACCGTAGGTGACGTCGATGGCACCGCCGTGCGCGCGAACCACCGCGCGGGTCAGGCTCAGCCCGACCCCCGTGTCGCGCACCCGTTGGCTCCGCCGCCGGGCGCCCGGCGGCACCCCGATCCCGGAATCCACGACCGTGAGCTCGGCCACGCCCGGATCGTGCCGCAGCCCTACGTACACGTCCCCGCCCTCCGGCGTGTACCGCACCCCGTTGCCCAGCACCGTGTCGACGACGTGCCGCAGTCGCCGGTCGTCCCCCTGAACGAGCAGGTGCGCGGGCAGAGCGCGGTGGACCAGCACGCCGGACGCCTCGCCGAGGTCGTCGATGGCGGTCGACACGAGGACCGCGAGGTCGACCGCCCGGACCTCCAGGCCGCCGGCCCCGCCCTCCAGGGCGGTCAGGTCCAGCAGGTCGTCGAGGACCGCTCCGACCGAGGCCGCGTCGCGGCCGACCGCCTGCAGGCCCGGGTCCGCCGTCGCCAGCTCCTCCACCGTCCGGACGATCGACGCGAGCGGAGTGCGCAGTTCCTGCCCGACCATCGTGAAGAAGTCGTCGCGGGTCCGGGCCAACTCGTGGGCGAGCTCGTCGGCGCGCAGCCGGGACAGGAAGTGGCCGAACTGGTTGGCGATCGTGCTGAGCTGCACCATCAGCTTCGAGCCGTCGGCCTCGCGGTGGTCGGCGATGCCGGTCAGCACGCCGAGCACCGCGTGGCCGTCGCGCACCGGAACGCAGACGACGGCCCGGACCCCGTCGGCGGCGATCCGGCGCGCCCGGGACGGGAAGTCGCTGGTCGGAACCTGGTCGGTACGCAGCACGTCGGGGATCCACATCGGCTCGCCGGTGTCCCAGACGATCCCGGCGACGCCCCAGCCGCGG
Source organism: Cryptosporangium phraense (assembly GCF_006912135.1). Classification (NCBI taxonomy): domain Bacteria; kingdom Bacillati; phylum Actinomycetota; class Actinomycetes; order Cryptosporangiales; family Cryptosporangiaceae; genus Cryptosporangium; species Cryptosporangium phraense. The sequence goes on from NZ_VIRS01000057.1 coordinate 20,649, forward strand.
GCGATCGTGGGCGGCGTGACCGCGTCGAGCGAACGGCCCGGCGCGTCCCAGTGGCCGGCCAGCCGCATCACGTCGGCCACCTCGTCGATCAGCCAGAGCTGCGCGTGCGGCCAGCTCATCGCGCTGGCCACCGCCCGGGCCAGCGCGGATCCGACGTCGGCGACCGAGGTCGCCCCGGCCAGCGCGCGGGCGACCCGCAGCTCGCACTCCCGGAACCGGTCCGCGCGCAGGCGCGCGGTGATGTCCCGGAACGAGGTGACCGCACCCAGGGTCCGGCCGTCGGGCGTCCGGATCGGCCGGGCGGTCGCCTCCGCGTACCGCGGAAGTCCCTCCGGGACGGTGATCCGCACCTCGACGCGTTCGACGGTCTCTCCGCGGAGGGCGCGCTCCATCGGGTGTTCGACGGGTGGCATGCCCGAGCCGTCCGGGTAGGTGAGGCTCTCGCGGATGAGTTGGCCCAGGGTCTCCAGGGTCGTCGCCTCTTCGGCTGGCAACTGGTAGAGCGTGCGCAGGGAGGAGTTGGCGAGCACCAGGCGGCCGGAGCCGTCGAAGGCCGCGACGCCGGTCTGCATGCTGTCGACCAGCGCGGACGTGAAGGCGTCGGGGCCGTCGCGCCAGGCCTCTTCGCAGCCGGTGGAGGCTCCGCGGGCGTGGTCGGTCGACATGCGAGCGAACCCTTCGTTTCCTCGCGGCGACCGCGCACTGCCGCCGGAAACCCGCAATTCGGTCAGGTTGGCTGTGAGGATACGCGTTTGCGAGCACCCCGAGTGCCCCGAGCGACACGTCGGACTTGTCGGGCACGGGGAGCAACGCGGTTTGGCGACTTTTCGGGGTTCTGAGCGTCGCCAGAACCCCGAAATGTCGCCAAACCGCGAGTGCCCCTCGCGAGCGGTGCGCAGTGCGGGCGTGTCGTGCCGGCTGCGGGCATCTGGGCTTGTTATTTTGGGAGCATGGCCGACTCCTCTCTCGCCACATTGGACGCGCTCGTCGCCGCGGCCGCGGTCGGGCGGAGCCCGGCGCGCCTCCGGCAGCTGCGGTGGCTGGCCGGTGAGCTCACCCTCTTCGTCGCCCAGACTCCTGATGTCCGCCCCCCGCGCACGCTGGCCGGCTGGTTCGACCCGGCGCTGGTCGGCCCGTTCCTGGCCGCCGCCGACGCGGGGCAGCTGCGCCGCCGGGGCGAGGCCGGACGTCCGTCCGGGAACGCGACCCGGAGCGTGCGACGCAGCTGCCTGCGCATCCTGGCCCGGCACCTGAGCCTGCCCGACCCGGTCCCCGACGAGATCCCCCGCCCGGCCCCGCTGACCAGGGTGGACCCGGTGCCGGCCGGCATGGCGCTGGGCCACCTCGCGACCCGCGCCGACCGCACCCGGTCGGCCGGTGCGGTCCGGGCCGCCGCGATGGCCGCGGTGACCCGCGAACTCGGCCTGCGCACCGGTGAGATGGCCGCGCTCACGCTGGCCGACGTCGACCTCGCGGCCGGGACGCTGACCTGGCGGCCGGCGGCACCCCGGTCGGGGCCGTCGCCGGAGCCCCGCACCGCGCGCCTCACCCACGCGACGCAGGCCGCGCTGCGCGACTGGCTGGAGGTCCGGCCCGCGCTGGTGACGATGGCGCCGCGGTCGAAGGCGCTGTGGGTGTCGATCCGCGGGAACCACGACGGGTCGGGGCTGCGCCGTCCGCCCGGGATGCCGCTGCGTCCCAACGGGATCCGCCGGTCGCACGACCGCGCGGTGCAGGACTGCAACGTGAACCTGGCCGGCGAACCGGGCTACGAACCGCTGCCCCGGGTGCCCGGCCGCCTCCGGCCCGACGAGCCACCGGCGGAAACGTAGGAGGACCTCGCCACCGGCGCCCCGTGGCAGCGAGGTCCTCCCGGGTCGGCGCGCCCCGGCTGCCGCCGCCGCACCGGCGACAGCCGGGTTTGCGCTGCCGGGAAGAACGATGCCGACGCGCCATTTCGCCCGGGGTTCCGGACAGTTTCCGCTCTGAAACGTTTGGCTACCGTCCCCCGCCGACCCCAAGCCATGCGTTACTTTCCCCCCGAAGCGCTCTTTAGGGGGACGAATGGTAGCCAAACTGCAGATCGTTCTCCTCGCCTGCGTGGCCAGCCTGCTGCTACCCCCACCGGCGGCCACGGCCGCCGCCGCTCCCACGAACGGCGCTCTCGACACCACCCTCGGCCCGATCGGCCTCGCCCTCCCGAACCAGCAACTCACGCTGCTCGGCGCGGGCTACCGACCGGCCGGCACCGCCGACGCACTCCTCGACCCCCGCACCACCGCGACCCCGCTCGGCACCGGCACCGCCGACGACCGCGGCAACGTCACCCTCCAGGTCACGCTCCCGGCCACGCTGACGCCCGGCCCGCACGTCGTCGCGCTCACCGGCACCACCCCCACCGGTGACACCCTGCGCCGACGCCTCCGCGTCACCACCCCGGACACCGAGCTGACCAGCAGCGCTCCCGGCGCCCAGTCGGTCACGCTCCCGATCCCCAGCGGCGGCTGGGTGACGCTCCTCGACAATCAGGAAGAGCCCGTCACGTTCGTGAGCAGCCGCAACCAGGGCACGTACTCGATCGACCCGTCCACCGGCAAGGTCACGTTCGCGCCCCGGGGCATCTTCTGGGGCAAGGTCCGCCCGGTCCATTTCCAGCTCGAGGACGCGGCCGGGCAGCGCGTCCGGGGCACCTGGGCGCCGACCGTCACCGCCCGTCCGATCCCGACCGTCCGGGCCGCGAAACGTACGATCACCGACGCCGCCGGCGCCACCGCCCAGGTCGGCTGCACCGCCGGCCCGATACCCGTAGAAAAATGCACGGTGACGATGAACGCCGTCGTCGGAGACGAGGACGTCGTGCTGGGCACCGGTACGGAACAGGCCCAGAATCCCACCCCCGGCACCCGGGTCGTCGACGTCGCCCTGACCCCGCGCGGACGCAAGCTCGCCGGGCGTCCCGGGGGGATCGAGGCCGCGATCACGGTCCGGATGTGGGTGCCCGGCGCGTCCAAGGCCATCGGCGCGGACGCCACCACGACGCTGATCGCCCGCACGGTGGCCGTCCCCCATCCCGTCCACTACGCCGTCGGCGAGTCAGGCGTCCCCGAAGGGGAACTGGCGTACCTCAACGCGCTCCGCAGCCGGATGGCCGGGGTGACGACCGTGACCTGCACGGGCGGCACCGACGACGCCGGCGACGCGGACGTCAACCGGCGTACCGCCGAGGAGCGGGCGCGCAGCGTCTGCGACTACCTGACCCGGGGGCGCACCATCCGGAGCGTCGTCCAGAGCGTGGGTGAGGATCAGCCGGTCGCGGACAACGCGACCGAGGACGGGCGGGCCCGCAACCGGCGGGTGGACGTGACGTTCGGTTACGCCGAGCTTCAGACGATCTGATCGGCGCTGTCGATCCCGCGGACCTTCCAGCCGCCGGTCGTCCACTGCACGCGCACGTCGCAGTCGGCGAAGCTCTTGCCGTCCAGCCGGCCGCGCGGCACGCCGAGCGGGCTGCTGCCCTGGCGCGGGCTGCGGTCGTAGGAGACCGCCACCGACATCACGTCCTTGGCGAAGTCCTCGTAGGTGTTCGCGTCCCGGATCGTGTAGAGGCCACCCTGGAGCGAGCCGCCGTCGTTGTAGTTGTCCTGGATGACGCTGATCGCCTGCCGGCAGGCCGAGCAGGCGTCGGAGCTGGCCTTCTGCAACTGGTCGACGTTGCCGGTCTGCACCGCGTAGCTGAGCGTCGCGAACCAGTACTCGGTGAACGCGGCGGCGCCGTCCCGGTCGCGCTGCTGCGACTCGGGCACCTGGGCCGGAGGCGTCACCTTGGCCGTCGACGGCGTGGACGACGGCTCGATCTTCGGACTGGACGAATCCCCCGAATTGGCGCAGCCGGCCAAGGCGGCCAGTCCGAGGCCCGCAGCGAGAATTGCCCGGGCAGCACTCCTCGCACCACCCCGTTCCGCGATCACGCCGGAAGATTAACCGGCGATAACCATGAGTCGCAGAAGTTCGCGGTATCTGCGCCCGCTATTGAGCCAATACTCGGGCTGCTCCCGAAAACTGTGATCTCCGTGTGACCGAACCAGCACAGAACCGACTGATACCTCAACGATCCGTTACACGGGAATTGCTGACCGAAGTCTTCGCTGAGTTATCCCCAGGCACACTCCGAGTAAAGCTACCGATGCGTAGACTCCGCCGAGTAGTAACCCGGCCAACGAAAGGGATGCTCACGTGGCTACCGGTCGGCAGCGTCGCCGCCAGGCGTCCCGCCGGGAGGAATTCGAGGCCGACGCCGCGGCCCAGGCACCGCGCCACCGCGGCCGCCGGGTCCCGCCCTGGCTGGTGGCCGCGCTCGTGGCGGTGTTGGTCTTCACCGGGGTCACCACCGGCTACGTCTTCGCGTCCCGGGCCGGGTGCGACGGCTCTCCGACCAGCCTGTCGGTCGTCACCTCTCCCGACCAGGTCGACGTCGTCCGGTCGCTGGCCGAGTCCTGGCAAGACGGGAAGCCGTCGGTCGACGGGCGCTGCACGAAGGTCGTCGTCACGGCCGAGGAGTCCCGCGACGTCGCCGGCGCGCTCAGCCCCGACTGGGAGAAGTCCGGCGGCGACGTGACCCGCCCCGACGTCTGGATGCCCGACTCGAGCACCTGGATCCTGTCGGCGGCCCGCCGCGAGAACGTCGCCCCGATGCTGTCCGGCGACCACACCAGCGTGGCCAGCACGCCGGCCGTCATGGCGATGCCGCGGCCGATGGCCGAGGCGCTGGGCTGGCCGAGCAAGCAGATCTCCTGGGGCGACTTCATCGGCCTGCACTTCCTGAACAAGACCTGGAAGAACTACGGCCACCCCGACTGGGGCGCGATCAAGCTCGGGATGGCCGAGCCGACGACGTCCACCGCCGGGCTGCTCAGCCTGGTCCCGATCTCCGACCGCAACGCCGACGACAAGATCTCGCTCGACGAGGCCAAGGCGTTACTCGTGTTCGCCCGCACGGTCGCCGACCGCAAGCCCGACTCGAGCGCCTGGTTCGCCGCCTTGGGGAAAGCAAAAGACCAGGCCACGGCCCTGAAGACGATCAGCGCGTTCCCCGCGCTCGAGCACGACATCGCCGCGTTCAACCAGACCGGCCCGCCGGTCAAGCTCGTCCCGATCTACCCGGGCGAGGGCACGGTGTTCGCCGACTACCCGTACACGGTCCTCAAGGCGAGCTGGGTCGACTCGTTCCGCCGCCGGGTCGCCGCCGAGTTCCTCTCCTACCTGCAGACCAGCAAGGCCCGGGAGGCCTACGGCCGGGCCGGGTTCCGCACCGACGACCGGTCCACCCGCTACGCCGGCGGCGTCCTCGGTGACCTGGGCTTCTCCGACCAGGTCGGTTCGGTCGCCCGCACGGTCGGCTCGGCCTCGACCGTCGACCGCACGGTCGTCTACTGGTCCGCGCTCGAGCGCACGACGACGTTCCTCGCGGTCGTCGACACGTCCGGCTCGATGGTCGAGAAACTCGGTGACAAGTCCCGGATGCAGGTCGTCCAGGAGGCCGCGATCAAGGCCATCTCGCTGTTCGACGACGACTCCCACGTCGGCCTCTGGCAGTTCTCGACGAACCTCGTCGGCAACCAGGACTGGCGGCAGGTCCTCCCGCTGACCCGGGCCGGGTCGAAAGACCCGAAGACCGGCAAATCGTTCCGCGAGGTCGGCATCCAGAAGGTGCTCGGCCTCACCCCGGGCGGCAACACCGGCCTCTACGACACCGTGCTGGCCGCCTACAAGTACATGCAGCAGCACTGGCAGCCCCGTCAGCTCAACCTCGTCGTCGTGCTCACCGACGGGCGCAACCAGGACGACAACGGCATCAGCCGGGCGTCCCTGCTCAGCCAGCTGCACAGCCTCACCAAGCCCGACCGGCCGGTCCAGGTCATCACGCTCGGCCTCGGCGATCAGGTCGACGAGAAGGAACTCGCCCAGATCTCCGGCGCCACCGGCGGCCAGTCCTATAAGGCCAAGGACGCCGACGACCTCGAGCGCCTCTGGCTCGCCACCATCCTCGGCGAGTCGCCTCCCAAGTAGGTCGGCTCTCCCTTCGAGCTCTTATTTACGCCCGGCGCCGGCCACCGTGGGCGGGATGCTCGGAGCGGGGGCGGCCGGGCCCCGCACCGCCGCGTCCAGCGGCGCCGCCTTCGCGGCGGCCTCGGCCACCTCGTCGTCGGCGTCGCTCGACCAGGTGATGCCGCCGCCGGCCCACAGGTGCAGCGTGCCCGCCCGGTTGGTGCCGACGGCCGCGACCGTCCGGATCGTCAGGCCCAGCGCGAGGCCGTCCGGCGAGACGTACCCGAGCGCGCCCATCGACGGCCCGCGCCCGACCGGCTCCAGCCCGGTCAGGACGTCGATCGCGGCCCGCTTCGGCGCGCCGGTGACCGAGGCGCCCGGGCAGACCGCCCGGAGCAGGTCGGCGACGCCCACGTCCGGGCGGAGCCGGGCGCTGACCGTCGACTCGGCCTGCCACAGGTCGCACCACGGCCGGACCGCGAACAGCTCCTCCACGTCCACCGACCCGGTCGTGGCGATCATTCCCAGGTCGTTGCGGGCCAGGTCGACGATCATGACGTGCTCGGCCCGCTCCTTCTCCGAGGCCAGCAGCGCCGCGTGCCCGGCCGCCGTGCGCGGCGCGGTGCCCTTGATCGGCCGGGTGACGACCCGGCCGCCGGCCACCGTGACCAGGCACTCCGGCGAGCCGGTGGCCAGCGCCCAGCCGTCGCCCCGCAGCCGGCCGGCCCAGGTGGCGCCGGGCAGGCCGGCCACCGCGGCCAGCGCCGCGTCCGGGTCGCCGAGGTACGGCGCCGACGCGTGCCCGACGATGTTCACCTGGTAGACGTCGCCGCGGGCGATCGCCGCCCGGGCCGCCTCGACGGCCGCGCGGTGCTCGCCCGGTCGCCAGGACGACACCCAGGGCCCGAGGCTCCACCCGGCTGGGGATCGCGGGGCCGGCGGCCGCTGGGTGGCGTCGTGGAACGTCACGACGACGTCCGGAATCTCCGGTACCGGGGACGGCGCGCCGACCGGCGCGCCCACCATCTCGGCCCCCGCGGCGGCCGAGATGAACAGTGTGGCCCCCACCGTTCGGCCGGGGGCCGGGTCCGCCGCGGGGGGCGCGATGTCCGGCCCGAGGAATGGGGTGTCCCTGTCCCTCGTTACCTCATCCGGCGTGGCATCGTTAGGGGTATCGGAATGAGGCAGATCACAGAGACGACGCGAGGGCAGGCCATGGGCCGCCAGCGCGGCTTCGATCAACTCTGCGGGATCCCCACCATCGGAAATCCGCCATTCCAGTCTGTTTCGCTCGCGATATGGCCAACCACCGTCCAGCAACGGAACTGTTTTCATTTCGTTGCCCACAACTCAGCCCATCCGGGTGATGGTTGGGCTTGCCGTGAGGGACGATGATGTGAGCGAGAACACAGGCTCACTGACGAGCCACCCGGTTCCGCCAGCAATACCGAAAAACCTGGATAGAACGACATGGCAACACCCGAGAACCACCAACAGTTCACTCTGACCGGAGATCCTTCGATGTGCCCGCATCAGCCGCAGTGCCCTTCCTTCGAAGCCCCTGACCGGGACGCCGCGACGATCCTCGCAGCCCACCCCGTTCAGGGCTGGAGCCTGCTGTGCAATGGCGTCATCGTGTTCGAAGACACCGGCGAGCTCCTGCCGGACGGCCGCTGCGTCGACCCCTGCCGCCCAGAGCCGGCCCACGCCGCAGCGTAAGCAGCAGGCGCAGCCGCGCCTACACCGGTCCCACCGCCGGGGCCGGGCCGCC